>JALYUH010000281.1 GCA_030853985.1 Bacteroidota bacterium
GGCATCGGCCAGGTCGAGGCCCACCAGCTGCCGGTCGGCAAAAAGGTGTTGGTAGGCGGCGTTCACGTACTCGATGCGGTGGTTGGGAGCCCGCAGGAACTGAATGAGGGCAGGGGCCTGGTCGAAAATCTCGTAGACGGCTTCCCGCTCCTGCAGCTGCTGGCGGGCGCTGGCCAGCAGCTCGGCCTGGAGCGCTTCGGTGTGGCGGCGGGTCAGGACCTGCTCCGTCACGTCGTAGACCAGGGCCGCCACGCCCACGATGACGCCCTGCTCGCGGTAGGCCTGGTAGGTGAACGTGACGTAGCGCGGGCTGCCGGGCTGCAGCTCGGCCAGCGGCATTTCCGTTACTATCTCGCTGATGCCGGTGAGGAAAACCTTGTCCAGCAGCTTCACCAGGCCCATCATTTTCACGCACGGGTACACCTCGGCAATGGTGTGGCCCTGGAGCGGGCCGGCCCACTCCTCGGGCGGAAACAGCTCGGCATAGGCCGGGTTGAAGTAATCGATGCGGTGGTCGGGCTCGCGCAGCAGCACGATGGCCGCCGGGGTTTGCTCGAATATCTGAAACAGGTCCTGCCGGGCCTGGGCCTGGCGCTTGAGCACGCCCATCATGGCGGCTTGCAGGGTTTCGGCCTGCTTTCGGGCCCGCACCTTGTCCGTCACATCCAGGGCAAAGGCCAGGATGCCCTGGGTTCGCTGCTGGCCGTCGACCAGCGGCTGGTAGATGAAGTCGAGGTAGCGCTGCTCGGCCTTGCCGGTCGCGTTGTCGTGCAGCATGATGACGGTTTCGGTGCCGATGAACGGCTGGCCAGTGCGGTACACCTGGTCGAGCAGGCCAACAAAACCCTGCTCCACTACTTCCGGAGCCACTTCGGCTACGGTGCGCCCCAGCACGGTGCGGCCGGCGGAAATAGCCTGGAAGGTTTCGTTGAAAAAAGTGTAGCGGTGCTCGGGGCCGCTGAGCGTGGCAATGGCGGCCGGTACCTGGCCCAGAATCTGGCCCAGCAGCGCTTGCTGCATGCGGGCCTGCTCGCGCTGCTGCTCGGCCTCGTGCAGGGCGGCTTTGGCTTCGGCCGAGCGGGCCGTTACGCGCAGCTCCAGCTCGTCGTTCAGCTGTTGGAGGCGCTGACGGGCCATTACCTGCTCCGTCACTTCCGTGGCCGAGGCGATGATGCCCGTAATGCGCTGTTGGGTATCGCGCTGGGGCTGATACACGATGTTGAGGTAGGACGGCACCAACTCGCCGGTCCCGACACGGTCGATGTGCACCAGGTGCTCGCGCAGGTGGTGGGATTGCCCGGCATGGTACACGCTGGCAAAAATGGCCTCGAAGCCCTGGCCAGCCAGTTCGGGCAGCGCGTCAAAATGGTTGCGGCCCACTACCTGGTCCAGCGGTCGGCCCCAAATCAAGGCCACCTCCGCGTTGGCAAAGCGCACGCGGTAGTCCGGCCCTTCAAAAATGGCGATGGACATGGGGGCCTGCTCAAACACGCGCTCCAGCTCGCCGCGCTGGCGTTCGGCTTCGGCGCGGGCGGCCTGCTCGCGGGTCCGGCTTTCGCGCAGGGCCGTTTCGGCCGCCGTGCGCGCGTAGGCCGCTGTATCCAGAAAGCTGATAACCAGCTGCCCGCCCAGCCGCCGGGCGGCCACGTGGAAATAGTTGTCGAAGCCGTCGGTCTGGTAGCTGAAGTCGTACTGGCCGGCCTCGCCCGTTTCGAACACGCGCCGATAAAAATCGAAAACCCCGTTGGTAGCCGTATCGGGGAAGTGCGACCCGACGGTGCCGCCCGGTTGCTCGGCCAGGCCCGTGAGGCGCTGCGCGGCGGGGTTGAGGTAGTCAAGCGAAAAATCGACCAGCTCGCCGCCTTCGGCCGCATAGACGGGGTGCACCAGGGTGATGGCCGTGAGCGAAACATCGAGCACGGCCCGCAGTAGGTCGTTGGCGGGCAGCGCCGCAGCCACAAAATCAGGCATAGCAAAAGAATAGAACCCCCGAAGTTACGCGGCGTAAGGTCGTCGCGGGCGGTTGCGAACCCGAACCGCAAACAGAAGGAGAAAAGCAGCTAAATGAGCAGCGCGAGTCGCTTTCTCAGCCCCTGGCCGGTGCCGGGGCAATGTGTGCGTTTCTACGCAAAAAAGCCTTCGGCGACTGACCGGCGTGCCTACTTCGCCGCCGTTATTTGCTGGGCCAATAGGGCGAGGCGGGCACAGGGGAGGTGAGTGAGTGTGCAAGCAGGCACAAAGTGCCGACGCCGGGGTGGCCTCATGGCGATAGGGAATGCAATGGCGAAGCAATTCATCAACAGGTGAAATGCCCGCCAGTGCGGCACCTCTTGTCCTACCCAAGCCGAGGGCGTCGTTGCCTTCGACGACCGGCGCGGCGTCGGCAGGACCCGATTGTTAAAAAAAAACGCCTGGTAACCGGCACGGGCCCGCGCCCCGCGCCATCTCAGGGTGCCCCGCAACTACCCTGCAACCCCAGCAGCGCCGCCGCCGCCGCCCACGGCGTGAGCGCGCCGGCCGATACGGCCGCCTGCATCTCGGGCAGGCGCGCGCGCACGGCCGGGTTGGCATAAAACCGACTTTCCAGGGCCTGGGCCACGCTTTGGTGCAGCCACTGCAGCTGCTGCTGCTGCCGCCGTCGCGCGAAGTAGCCGTCGGCGCGGGTGGCGGTGGCGTAGGCCTCAATGGTTTGCCACACCTCGGCGATGCCGGTGCCGGCCACCGCCGAGGTGAGCAGCACTGGCACGGTTTGGCCCGAGGGCGGGGCCGGAAACAGGTGCAGCGCGCTCTGGTAGTCGAGGCGGGCGCGGCGGGCGGCCTGCTCGTTGCCGTGGTCGGCCTTGGTAATACACAGGGCATCGGCCATTTCCATAATGCCGCGCTTCACGCCCTGCAATTCGTCGCCGGCCCCGGCCAGCATCAGCAGCAGGAAAAAATCGACGAGGCCGTGCACGGTGGTTTCGGACTGGCCCACGCCCACGGTTTCGACGATGATGACGTCGTGGCCGGCCGCTTCACACAATAATAACGCCTCGCGGGTGGCGCGGGCCACGCCGCCCAGGTTGCGCCCGGCCGGCGAGGGCCGGATGAAAGCCGCCGGCTGGGCCGCCAGCCAGGGCATCCGCGTTTTGTCGCCCAGAATGCTGCCGCCGCCGCGCTGGCTGCTGGGGTCCACGGCCAGCACGGCCAGCTTCAGCCCTTTTTTCTCGACCAAATAGCGGCCCAGCGCCTCGATAAACGTGCTTTTGCCCACGCCCGGCACGCCCGTGATGCCCACGCGCAGGCTGCGGCCCGTGGCGGGCAGCAGCTCCTGCAGCACCTGCTGGGCCAGGGCCTGGTCGGTGGGCAGGGTGCTTTCGACCAGCGTGATGGCGCGGCCCAGCACGGTGCGGGAGCCGGCCCGGATGCCGGCGGCGTACTCTGGGGCGGAAAGGCGGGAGGAAGGCAACTGTGTGCGGTAGGCTTTAGCTTGCCGGTGCAATGAGCCATTGCCGGCGAAGATTTCTGAAATCGACGGCAAGCTAAAGCTTACCGCACGGTTTTTCTATGAAAGCATCTGCTGTTTCCCTTTCGCTGCTGGCCCTCGCGCTGGCGCTGCCCCGCCCCGCCCGCGCCCAGAACGAGCTGAGCAACTTCTCGGCCACTGGCCGGGGCGGCGTTATCAACACGTTTGCCTCCGATTACCAGGCCATCGGCATCAATCCGGCCAACCTGGGGCGGGTGCCCAATTTCCGGGTCGCCTTCACGGTGGGCGAAGTGGGGGCGGGTATCGGCTCGCAATCGCTCTCCAAAACCACCTTCAAGCACCTGCTTTATGATGGCAGCCAAAGTATTGGGGCGGCCGAAAGGGCCGCGCTGGTTACCCAGCTCACCGGCGACAACGTGCTCAATTTGAACGGGGATACGAACCTGCTCGGCCTGGCCATCACGCTGCCCAGTGGGCTCGGGGGCATCGCCTTCAGCAGCCGGCAGCGGGTGGCCGGCCACCTGGCCTTCAACCGCAACACCGCCGATATCATCGTGAACGGCCAGAACGCCGACGTAATCCGGCAGTATTACCCCACGCCCAACACCAGCGGCAACCCCACGCCCACCAACCCCAACGCGCCCTTCATCTCCACGGTGCTCGACGGCACCAGCATTCAGGCGGCCGCCACCAATGAGTTCAACGTGGCCTACGGGGTCGAAATCATCGAAAATACCGGCTTTCACCTGTCCGTGGGGGCGGGCTACCGCTACATCCAGGGCATCGGCATTGCCGATATTAAGGCCAGCGGCGGCACGCTCTCGGCCTACACCTCGCTCTCGCCGGTGTTCAATGTCGATTACGGCGCGCTGGCCACCAACGCTTCCAACTTCAACTACGAGGCCGGCTCGGGCCTGAAACCCGTGGGCCACGGCAACGGCTTCGACCTGGGCCTGGCCGCCGAGGTGGGCAAAATTGTGCGTTTGGGCGCATCGGTGACGGATTTGGGCACGATGACCTGGACCGGCAACGTGCTCGGTGCTTCCGACCAGAAGCTTCAGCAGGTGGCCTCGACCGGGGTGCAGAGCTACGCTGTGCTGGCCGAAATAGCCCGGCAGTTCGACGTGAACAACCGCAACCTGTTCACCTACGAAACCGCCAGGGAGCGCACCGCCGTCCTGCCCGCCAAGCTGCGCCTGGGCGGCGGCGTGCGCGTGAGCAAGCTCTTCGAGGCCGGCCTCGACGTAACCCTGCCCCTCAACAAGGTGGCCGGCAACCTCACCGCGCCCTTCGTGGGCGTGGGCTTCGATGTGCGCCCCCTGAGCTGGCTGAAGCTGAGCAGCGGCTTCAGCGGTGGCGCGGGCTACGGCAAGAGCCTGCCGGCCGGCCTCACGCTGGTAACTTCGGTGTGGGAAGCCGGCATCAGCACCCGCGACGTGGTGGGGCTGTTCAGCGAAAGCGCGCCGTACTCGTCGGTGGCGTTTGGCGTGCTGCGGTTTAAGCTGGGGGGCAGCGAGTAGCGGTAAAATGGTAAGTTCGCGCTACTTTACTCACGTACCATTTTACCGCTTGTTTACGGGTTCACCACAAACGATGGCAGGCCCAGCTTGCTGCGGCGGCCGCCGAGCTTCAGGCCTTCGTCCACGTACTTGCAGTCCTTGCCCGGGGTGTTGGGCTGCTCGATGATGCCGAGGTTGGGATTGTCTTCGCGGGCCACGTAGATGCGGCCGTCGGGGCCGAGCTGGAGCGCGCCGATTTTGCGGTTGGCCGACTTGCCGACCAGCACCGGCGGGCTGGGTTTTTTCGCTAAATCAAACTGCCAGATTTGGGTTTCGCCGCCGCCCACGCCGTTGCAGGTGCCGTAGAGGAGCTTGCCATCCGGCGAAAACTCGACGCCGTACGCCTCGGCATAAGGCCCGAAGCTGCGCGGACTGCTCACCTTGCCGGTGCTGCGGTCAAAATCGTACACCTCGAATTTGTTGTTTTCCTTCCACAGCGCGGCGGCCAGGTGCTTGCCATCGGGCGAGAACTTGAGCGCGCCGATGGCGTTGCGGCCGGGGCCGGCGTTCATGCTGCCCACGTTGCTCATCAGGGGTTTGCCGGCCACGCCGTCGGCCGTGAGCAGGTAGCTCACGAAGGCATTGGAGTTCCAGCGGTGGGCCACAATCCAGACGTCCTGGCCGTTGGTGTGGCGCACGGCGGCCAGCTTTTCGGCCACCGGCTGAATGAGCAGCATATTCACGCGGGGCAGGTCGCCGAGGCCGTCGGCGCGGGTCATGTCCACGATGGAGTAGCGCAGGCCCTGGGCCGTGCCCTGCGGCGCTACCGTGAAGATATAGAAGATGTTGCCCGAGCCGGGGTCGGGCACGATGAGGGCCGACTGGGTGCTGCTGCCGCTGCCCATCAGGTGCACGCCGTTGGGCATGGGCCGGTGCTGGCGGTTCCACACGGTTTCGCCGTTGGTGTAAAAGAGCAGCTCGCCCTTGGCCGTGGTGGCCACGGCGCAGCCCTCGAAGGTGCTCATCTTGCCGTCGTTCAGCGGCTTGGGGGCACCGTCGGCGAAGCTCAGGCCGGCCTGCTGGCCGAAATACCAAATGTCGGTGGGGCGCTGGGCGCGGGCTCCGAAGGTGAGCAGCAGCGGCAGCAGGGCAAGAAAAAGGCGTTTCATGGGGTAAGCAAAGCGGGTGATGGTTGGGCTAAACGAAAAAACCGTGCCGGATGGTGCGCGAGCAACGCAAGTGTCAAAAGAACGTCATGCAGCCCTTACCGGCCGAACCAGCAGCAGCGCCAGCACGCCCAGCACCCCCAGCGGCCGCGAACTGAAAGCGCGCGCTACTTCACGGCCAGCGTTGCCGGGGCGGCTACCTCGTGGTGCTGCTCAAAGTACGTGTAGCCCGGCCGCAGCCCGCGCCAGTAGGCCGCGTGCGGGCTGCCGGCCCATTGGGCCAGCTCCGCATCCGTAATCGGAAAGGGGAAAATATGCACTGGAATGGCCGTTTGCCCGGCCGCGCGAGCCAGCACGGCCAGCAGGTACACTTCCTCGATGCCCGCGTTGGTGATGGGCAGGCAGCCGATGGTGACTGCGCCGCCATGGATGAAAATGTCGCCGCCGGGGTTGGGCTCGCCCAGGGCGCGCTCGGCGGCGGTGGGGTAGTTGAGACCCAGCGAGAGGTGGAAGTTGCTGTTGGGGTTGAAGCGGTCGATTTCGTAGAAGCCCTCCGGCACATGGCCGTCGCCGGCCTGGCGCTTGGGGCCGAGCGTGCCCGAGGTGGCCGCCAGTGGGTAGGCGTGCAGCAGCTCGAACGGCCCGCCGCCGCGGTTGCGGGCCCACACCTCCAACTCGCGGTGGGTTTTGAGCAGGCGGAACAGGATTTCGAGGCGGTCGGGGCTGAGGGCACGGGCGCGCAGGCGCGCGGCCACCACCGGCCCGGCCGTGGCCCGCGCCGCCCGCACCCTCGGAAACCGCAGCTGCTGCCGCCAGAAGGCCGCGCTGCTATCCACCGGGGCGGGCGTAGTGCACGATTGGGCCAGCAGCGGGCCTGCGGGCAACAGCAACAGGAAATAATAAGACAACCGACGCAGCATAGGACGCTTTCCGAAATAATAAGGAATGCGGCCACAACGGTATTCGGGAGTTTCTATTTTGTGAGGCTGCAGAATGAAAGCGCAGTGGTGCACCGACGCTCGGTCGTCGTACCACTAACGGGGCTACCGGTAGCTCCCAGGTACCAGGTATTGGTGGTGCAACGGCGCTCAATCATCGTCTCATCCCATCAGGAAGCCCTGCCGGCCGCTGCTCCTTCATCGGAACGGCAGTTTA
>JALYUH010000335.1 GCA_030853985.1 Bacteroidota bacterium
GCCTCGACCTGGCCGAAGCCCTGCCCGAGCTTCGGGAGCAGGGCTTCCTCGACCTGATGAACCAGGTGTACCAGACCGGCGAAACGTACTTTGGCGTGGAGCATCCCTTCACCGTGCCGGCCGTGGACGGCCAGCCAGCCCGCCTCGCCTATTTCACGTTCGTGTACCAGGCCTACCGCCAAAATGGCAAGATAGGTGGCATCTCCGTGTTTGCTTTTGAGGTAACCGAGCAGGTGCTGGCCCGCCAGCAGCGCGAAGCCCAGCAAACCGAGTTACAACGGGTGTTTGAACAGGCCCCGGTGGCCATTTGCGTGTTTCGGGGTCCGACCAACGTGTTCGAAGTGGTGAACCCGCTGATGGCCGACATGCTAAGCCATCGGGTCGGGGAGTTGATGGGCCGGCCCTTTTTCGAGGTTATGCCGGAGCTGGCAGCGCAGGGCCTGCTGGAACTGCTCGCCGGCGTGCGGCAAACCGGCGTTCCCTTTGTAGCCCAGGAACAGGCGTTGCGCCTGGGCCAACCGGCCGATGGGATGCGGTATTTCAACTACGTCTACCAGCCCCTGCTCGATACTGAGGAGGCCATCACGGGGGTGGTGTGCGTGGCCATCGAGGTAACCGACCAGGTGCGCGCCCGCCAGCAGGTGCAGGCCCTGAACGAGGAAATGCAGGGCACCAACCGCGCGCTGCACGACACCAACCAGCGCCTCTCGCGCACCAACGCCGACCTCGACACTTTTGTGTACACGGCCTCGCACGACCTCAAAGCGCCCATCGCCAACATCGAGGGCCTGCTGAATGCCCTGCGCCACGACCTGCCGCCCGAGGTGCTCCAGGGCCAGCTGGTGCCCCGCCTGCTCGACCTGATGCAGGGCTCGGTGGTGCGCTTCCAGCAAACCATTGGCCACCTCACCGACATTTCGCAGCTGCAACAGCCCGAAGCCGCCGAAACCGTGGACCTGGCGGACCTCATCCAGAACGTGCAGCTCGATTTGGCCCCGCTCATCGAAGCGGCGGCGGCCACCCTCACGGTGCAGGTAGCCGATTGCGAAACCGTGCGCGTGGCCCCCAAAACCCTGCGCTCGGTAGTGTACAACCTGCTCAGCAACGCCGTGAAGTACCGCGCACCGGGCCGTCCCGCCGTGGTGCAGCTACACGCCCACTGCACGCCCCAAAGCGTGGTGCTCGAAGTGCAGGACAATGGCCTGGGCCTGAACGAAACGCAGCAGGGCCAGCTGTTCGGCATGTTTCGCCGGCTGCATACCCACGTCGAGGGTTCGGGCGTGGGCCTGTTTATGGTGAAGCGCCTGGTGGAGAATGCCGGCGGCACCATTGCCGTGCGCAGCCAGCCCGACACGGGCACAACTTTCACCGTGACCCTGCCCGCTTAGAGCGGTTCCGGGGTCAGAGTACAGCACGCCGTAGCGCGAACGTTCAGTTCGCATCCCCGCGCCGTGGCAACGACCCGTTTCTGCGACGCGAACTGAGAGTTCGCGCTATTATCCACTACCCTCGAAACTGCTCTAGACGGGCCTTTACCCGTTACTTATTCCATGGAAAAATTATCCAGCGTGCTGCTCGTCGATGACGACACGACCAACAATTTCCTCAACGAGCTGCTGTTTCAGCAGCTCGACGTAACCGACCACCTGCTCACGGCCGAAGACGGAGCCCGCGCCCTCGACCTCATTGAAAACACGACCGGCCCCGACGAGCCCGCCCTCATTCTGCTCGACGTGAACATGCCCGGCATGGGCGGCATCGAGTTTCTGGAGGCCTACCGGCGGCTGCCCCAGGCCCAGCGCAAGGCCACGGTCATCATCATGCTCACCACCACCATGGACGCCCGCGACCTGAGCCGCCTCGAAGAGCTCAACATCGCCGGCCTCGTCAGCAAACCCCTCACCAAGGAAAAAATTGACAGCATTTTGCAGCTGCACTTCCGGCGGCAGCTGCCGGCCGGGGCGTAGGGGTTTTAGAGTATGAGGGTATGGGGGTAAGAGGTTGTGGATGAACAGACGAACTGTATCGCCTGCCTACTTGTCCCCACACCCTCCTACCCTATACCCTAAAAATTCTACCCGCGCCGGGGCCGCAGGGCCAGGTAGTCGAGGTAGTACAACACCTTGATGGACACGTTGTTGTTGTGCGGCGTGTTGATGGTGTTGCTCAGGTTATCGAAGTAGAGCGGCGTGGCCTGGTTGGCCTGAAAGAACGAGGCGCTGGCGTTTTTCCACACGATGCTCACCTGCGAGCCGGGCGCAAACCACCACGAGTACACGGCGTCGATGTTGAAGGCGTTGAAGGTGTTGTCGCGGTTGCGCTGGTAGGCGGGCTCGGGGGTTTCCAAGCCGTCGGGGCGCAGCTGCGCAAAGTCGCGGTAGTGCACGTTGCTCACGTAGTGCCGCAGGCGGATATTGAACGACATGCGGTTGGTGAAGGTGTAGGTGGCCGTGGCCGTATTGGTGATGGTGGCCACGTCGCGGCGGCCCAGCAGCGGGTTCACGGTGCGGCCGTCGGCCAGAACGCCGCCGAAGTGCTGGGCCGTGGGCGCGTCGAGCGGGTCGGACGGCTTCAACTCCCCGGCAAAGCCAATCTGCTTGATTGCCTGGTTCAAGCCCAGCGAGTACACGAAGCTCAGCTTGTCGTTCACGCGGTAGCGCGGCCCCAGGCTCACGGAGTAGGCGTAGCGGCCGGTGCGGTCGCCATCGGCCGCGAAGAACCGGGCCCCGTAGCCCAAATCCCAGGCAAATTTCTTGCGGTAGTCCGACGAGAAGTAGCCGTTCAACCCGAAATTACCCGGCTTGCGCACGTAGTAGCGGCCCAGCGGCGCGCGGCGCGGGTCGAAATAGTCGTGGGTAGTCGGCGAGGCCTCAACGTTTAGTCGCAGCGAAAGAAAGCTCTTGTTGAGCGTGGTGTTGACCCCGGCATAGACGCCCGCGTCCTGGTACAGCCGGGGCTGCTCCAGCAGCGAGTAGTTGATGCCGGCGTAGGAGTTCAAGCGGTTGAGCTTCCAGAAGGGCTGGTAGATGTTGTAGCCCACGTTGGCCGACTGCGAGATGCTGTTGTTGGCGAAGAGCAGGCCCAAATCGTTGGGGTTGTAGGTGTGCGACTCGATGCCATGGTCGACGTTCCAGGTGAATTTACCCGAGATTTTGCCAAAGTTCAGGTAGTACTTGTAGCCGTTCTGGTCGTTGATTTCCTCGGTGGTTCCGAAGCCCTGGCCCCGGCGGCGCGAGTACACCACGCGGCCATCGAGGGCGTAGCTGTTGGCTTGGTTGGCGAAGCGAAACAGGCCGCCGGTCACGTTGGCGTCGTAGGTGCTGCCGACGCGGGTCACGTTGGTGTTCACCAGGCTCACGTAGGAGTTGTTTTTGAGGCTCTGGTCGAGCACCACAATGTTGTAGTTGGTGAAGGGCTGCGTAAGCACGTCGCGCCGGGTGCCGCTGGTGCTGTCCTGCACTGTGGCGTACACGTTGTTGCTCACGGCATTGAAGATGCCCACGCCCAGCCCCGAAGCCGTGCGGCCCGACACTTTAGTGGCATTCACCAGGCGCGTGATGCCCGGGTTCTGCACCACGTACTCGCCGGCCCGGCGCTTGCCATCAATGCCCACGCTGCCGGCCCGCAGCTGGCCACCCACGTCATTAAAGCCGATGGGCTGCGCCCCCACCCGGCGCGAATAAAACAGCCCGCCCTTGTTGAACAGCTCGGTACCCTCGGTGAAAAAGCCCCGGTTTTCGTTGTACTGCACCTCGAAGGGCGACAGGTTGAGCACCTGGTTGTCGCTCTGCACCTGCCCGAAATCGGGCACCAGCGTGGCATCGAGCGTGAAGCTCTCGTTGATACCCCACTTCACGTCGGCCCCGCCGTTGAAGCTGGTGCTGGCGTTGCGCTGGCCCGCCACGTTGTAGGGGTAGTGGTTCACGTAGGTGCTCACGTAGGGCGTGAGCGAGAGGCGCAGCGGCGGCTTGAGGTTGCGCAGGCCGGTGAGCTCGCCCCACTGGTTCACGAAGCCATCGACCTGCGGCCGCACTTCATTCCAGAAAAACTTTTGGCGCGAGCTGCGCCGCTGCCGCCCAAAATTGATACCCCACACCTGCTCGGCGGCCGCGCTGAAGCGAATGGCCGAAAACGGAATGCGCAGCTCGGCCACCCAGTCGGTGCCGCGCATCACGGTGCGCGATTCCCACACCGAGTTCCAGTTTTTGTCCTCGCCGTTGGTGGGCGAGAAGCGGGCATCGACCTGCACCCCGCCCGAGCTCACCAGAAACTCGTAGCCGTTGAGGTGGTCGTTGTAGGTGTCGAGGAAAATGCCAAACCAGTCGGTGTTGCCAAAATCGTCGCGCTCGCTGAGTTGGTGCAGAATCGAGTCCGGCGACACGTCGTGCATCACCGCGCCGATGTAGAGGGCGGCATCGTCGTAGAGCACGCGCACCTCAGTTTTGTGCTTTTCGCGGGGGCCGGGCGTGGGCTCCAGCTCGTAGAAATCGGTGGCGATGGGGGCCGTCTGCCACACGGCCTCATCGAGCACGCCATCCATTTTGGGCGCGGCCGTGGCAATGCGCACGGCCTGGAGCTGGCGTTTGGGCGCGGGCTTGGCCAGGTTGAGCTGGGTGGCGGCGGTGGTGGTGGCGTCCGGCGTCTGGGCGTGGGTCAGGCCCGCCAGGCCCGTCAGCCAGCAAATAAGGAAGAAACGATACATAAAAATTGCTCGAAAAACGCAGAAGTCGAACGGGCCAAGAGATGCAGCCCCGCCCCGGTTGGTTGCTTGCCGGGGCCATTATTCCCGATTTATTTATCCGGATGACGGCTCTCGCCCGGCCGCCGCTGCGGAGAGTACCGCCCGGCCGGCCGGGCGTTACAGGC
>JALYUH010000345.1 GCA_030853985.1 Bacteroidota bacterium
GCGCCTGGGCGGGCCCGTTGCACGAAACGCGGACTCGCAGAGTCCACGCTACTCCTCTCCTACTTTTGCCCCGTGCCTTTGATTCCGACTGACCGCCGCCTGCCGCTGCTCTACGCCATCATTCTGGTGGATGTGATTGTGGGGGCAGCGGTGGGGCCGGTGCTGCCGGAGTTCGTGCGCGGGCTGCCCCGGCCGCAGCTATGGCTGAGCGTGGGCACCGGGCTGTTTCTGGGGGTGCAGCTGTTTTCGGCGCCGCTGCTGGGGCGGCTGGGCGACGGCTACGGGCGGCGGCCCATCTTTATTCTGTCGGCGGTGGGCACGCTGCTGGCCAACGCGCTGCTGCTACCGGTGCGGGCGGGTCTGTACTTCGCAAATCGGGGTTCCGACGGGCTCACCAACGGCATGTACGCCACCGTGCGCTCGGCCATCACCGATATTTCGAAGCCGGAGCAGCTGTTTCGCAATCTGGGCCTTGAGGGTGCCATTATCTCGCTGGGCTTCGTGCTGGGGCCCATGGCGGCGGGCCTCATGCTCACCTTTTTGCAAGTGCCGCCCGCCCAGCAGGCTACCTACGTGGTGCGCCTGGCCCTGGCGCTAGCCGCTCTGAACGTAGCCCTGAGCCTGTGGCTGCCCGAAACCCACGCCGGGCGCGGGGGCGTGCGCGGGGCCGAGCTGCGCGCCGAGCTGGCCGCCAGCCTCAACCCGCTCACGCTGTGGGCACGTCTACGGGCCAAAAACCAGCAAAGCCCCGGCGTGCGGCGCCTTGTGCTCACGCAAGTGGCTCTCACGCTTAGTACGGGCTATTATTTTTACTTCGTGCCCTTTGCCAGCCTCGGGCCCTTGCACCTCGATGCCCGGCAGATTTCCTACTTCTTCATGTATTTTGGAGCGCTAAGCGTGGGCCTGAATTACGGGTTCTACACCTTCGTGGCCGACCGGCTCGACCAACGGCGGGCCATTGTGTGGCTGGCGGCCCTGGGGGCGCCGGTGCTGGCCGGCTACGGCCTCATGGGCACCTCCAAAGTGGCCCTCTACGCCCTGGTGACGGCCGACTGCCTCACGCTCTCGCTCATCCAGGGCTTGCTGGAAGGGCGGCTGGCACGCCGCACCACCGAGGCCGACCGGGGCGAAATATTTGGGTTAAATCAGGCTTTTCAGTTGCTGGCCAGCTTTGGTACGGCGCTGGTATTCGGAGGCTTGTCGGTGCTCGATTTGCGGCTGCCGTGGGCGTGGTTTGCGGGGTGCCTGGCGGCGGTGGCGGGGCTGGCGAGTTGGCGCGAATTGCCGGCCGTGCCCGAAACCGGGGCGGCGGCCAGCTAGCGGACGCAGGCGGGCGGGCCGGAACTTCGGCGGTTACCTTTTTTCACCTGCGCTTTTCCAGCCCCCAGGCCGCGACGCTGGCAACCAGCGCGGCCTGGTTTCGTGCTGGTACACAGGCGCGTTTCTTCCAGATTAGCCGAGGATTTGCTACCTTGGCGGGCTTGGTACTCGTCCGGGCTGGTTGGTTCACGCGGTGCTGTTCATCGAACCCCTCGGCCGCCAGCTGGCGGCCGTTGGCTAAGCGCCGGGGTCACCCTCTCTTTTACCGCTTGTTTCCACTACCATGAGGTATCTGCTGATTTCGGTGAGGCTGATTTTACTGCTCACGGCCGTTGCCGGGCGGGCGCAGCAGCGGCCGGCGGGCGCCCCGGTTTCGGCCCCGGCCCCGCCCTCTACCGCGCTGGACTGCCAGGTGCTGACCGGCCGCGTGACCGACCCGTTTGCTTATCCGCTCACGGGAGCCACTATTATGCTGCGCAGCCCAGGCCAGGGGTTCAGCCTCGATGTCTTCAGCACCAACGCCGAGGGCCACTACATGATAACCTCCAAACTAGCGATTCCGCGCAACACTGTTATGGAAGTGACGGCCGTGGGCTACGCCCCGCTGGAGCTGGCGCTGACCAGCTGCACGCCGCTGGACCTGACCATGATGCCGCTGAAGCCCATGAAATACAAGGTTAAATCCCGCAATAAAAAGA
Source organism: Bacteroidota bacterium (assembly GCA_030853985.1). Classification (GTDB taxonomy): domain Bacteria; phylum Bacteroidota; class Bacteroidia; order Cytophagales; family Hymenobacteraceae; genus Hymenobacter. Next base: position 2,019 of record JALYUH010000345.1, read on the forward strand.
ACCAGAATGACGGAAAAGTGCGCTAGGGCCACGGCAAGCCGGCACAAGCATTTGGGTGGGCTTGGTGCGGGGCGCGGTACCGGCCCGCGGCGGGCGGGTGGCGCAACCGGGAGCGCAGGGCAAAAGGCCTTTCAGATGGTTGTTGGGCAACCTCTGCTGACTCTGCCGGTTAAACCAGCATATTTGCCATTTTGCTTTACCCCGCGCACCTTTGATTACCATTATTTCCGGAACCAACCGCCCGGCTTCCCGCGCCCGGCGCGTGGCCGATTACTACGCCACTATCCTCACCGAGCTGGGGGCCGACTACCAGGTCGTGGACCTGGCCGAGCTGCCCGCCGATTTCATCGCCACGGCCCTCTACGCCAATGCCGGCACCCATCCCGATTTCAACCGCCTGGCCGACCAGCTGGCGGCCAGCAGCCATTGGGTCATCATCACGCCCGAGTATAATGGCTCGTTTCCCGGCGTGCTCAAGGCGTTTATCGACGGGCTGCCCTACCCGGGCGCATTCAAAGGCAAAAAGGCGGCGCTGGTGGGCCTGAGCAGCGGCGGCCAGGGCGGCCTGCTGGCCATGACGCACCTCACCGATGTGCTGATGTACCTCGGCACGGCCGTGCTGCCCCAGCGCGTGCGCCTGCCCTTCATCAGCCAGGACCTCGATGCCGAGCTGGGGCTGCGCCAGGAGCTCTCGCGGCAGCTGCTGCACGAGCAGGCGGCGGCGCTGCTGGAGTTTTAGTCGGTTTGGCCGGATAAAACCAAGACCGTCAGGTTGAGCTTGTCGAAGCATCGCTACCGCGCAACCAGCGCGGTTCCGGGGTCAGTGCACAGCACGCCGTAGCGCGAATTTGCAGTTCGCATCCCCGCGCCGTGGCCACGACCCGTTGCTGCGACGCTAACTGCAAGTTCGCGCTACTATCCCCTACCCTCGAAACTGCTCTAAACCTATTCGATTGGCTTACTGTGACGGTAGCGGTGCTGCGCTGCGTTCAGCCCAACGGCCGATATCATTCCGCGGCCCCTTCCGCTCCCACTTCCTGCTTCGCCAGCACCCGCCGAAACACTACCCGCAGCCCGAAATACAGGGCGGCTACCAGCGGCACCATCGCCACGGCCCACAGCAGCAGCGCGCCCAGCTCGGCCCGCCACAGCAGCTTGGCCACGGCTTCCCAGCCCTCGCGGGCGATGAGCTGGCGCAGGCTGGCCACGGTGAGGTGCGCCACTTTATCGCCCTGGCCCATAATGGTGGCCCCGGCCCGCAGAAACGGGATGAGCAGGGCCAGCTGGAAAAACGTCATCAGGTGGGTGGCCAGCTGCATGGCGGCCACGTTGAGGCGCAGGCGCAGGGCCACGGCGGCGCTCAGCACGGTGGTGATGCCAAAGGCGGGTATCAGGCCGATGGCCACGCCCAGGCCCACGGTGAGGGCCAGCTGGCCGGGGGCGAGGCCGGTTTTGAGCAGGTCGAGCACGGGGTCGAGCACGCGGCGGTGCAGCCAGGAGCGCGGCGGCAGCGGGGCGGGCGGCACCGCCGGCGGCAGCAGCGGGGTTTCGGAAGGAGTCATAGCGAAAAAGAACGAAAGCCGAAAGCCGGGCCGCGCAGCAGCCCGTACCTTCGTCGGGGGCCGGGCTGCTTACGGCGGCGCGCCAACAGGTTGCCCGCGGGTAGTTATGACAAAGTTAGATTCCCCGGCCGAGTTGCCGGGCCCGTGGTGGCGCGAGCTGCCCATATTGCTGCACCGCGCCGGCCGCGAGCTGGGCCAGAACGACCCGTTGCGGCTGGGCGCGGCCACGGCGTTTTTCACCTCGTTTGCCCTGCCGCCCATCCTCATCATTCTGGTGCAGCTGCTAAGCTCGCTCTACCCCTCGTCCATTGTGCGGGTGATGCTGCTGGGCAAGGTGAGCGCCCTGGTGGGCTCGTCGGCGGCCGGGCTGGTATCGCAGATTGTGATGAACGTGGCCGACCCCGCCCGCAGCCGGCTGGTGACGGTGGTGGGCTTCGCCTTCCTACTATTTGTGGCCACCACGCTGTTCACCATCATCCAGCACTCGCTCAATCAGCTCTGGCAAATCCGGCCCAAACGCGGGTCCGGCAAGGTGTCGCAGGCACTGCGCGAGCGGGTGCGCTCGGCGGGCATTCTGCTGGCCACGGCGGGGCTGTCGCTGCTGGCCTTCGGCTCCGATGCGGCCCTGAGCCTGTTTGCCGAAAGCATCCGCGACTTCGATGCCACCTTCACCTACTTCGTGGTGCGCAGCCTGAATGCCCTCATCGCCTGGCTGATTCTGGCGGCCTGGTTCGGCGTCACCTTCCGCACCCTGAGTTTGGCCAAAGTGCCCTGGCGGGCCGTTACGCGCGGGGCGGCGCTCACGGCGCTGCTCATTAGCCTGGGCGAAGTGGTGCTGGGCCAGCTGCTGGTAGCCCAGGACCTGGGGCCAGTGTACGGCCCGGCTTCCAGCCTGGTGCTGGTGCTGCTGTTCGTGTTTTACTGCGCCATGATATTCTACTTCGGAGCCGCCTTCACCAAAGCCTACGCCCACCGCATCGGGCTCGACATCAAGCCCAAGAAATCGGCCGTGCGCTACCGGCTGGTGAACGTGGAGGAGTAGGGGCAGCCATTTGCGGGCGCGCGTTTGCGACGCGCGCCCGCAAATGGCTGCGGCTCGGGCATTGCGGACGTTGCCAAACGCCATCACAACCCGAACCAGAGGCTCGAAACCAGTTGGCACACGCCGCAGACGCGCGCCAGCATTCCGCGCCGTAATGGCCCCCTGCCGCCCCGGCCGTACCTTTGCCCCGTGCAAACTCCTGATACCTCCGCCGCTGGCGCAACGCCCTACGCCGCCCCCACGCCTAAGCCCGACCTGCAATTCGCCGATTTTGGCCTCTCCCCCGCCCTGCTGGCCGGCGTGGCCGAGCTGAATTTTACCCAGCCCACGCCCGTGCAGCAGCTGGTGCTGGCGCCCGCCCTGGAGGGCCAGGACGTGGCCGGCCAGGCTCCCACGGGCTCGGGCAAAACCGCTGCTTATGGCCTGGCCATCCTGCAGCAGGTCGATGTGACCTCGGCCACCATGCAGGCGCTGGTGCTGGTGCCCGCCCGCGAGCTGGTGATGCAGGTGCGCGATGCCCTGCGCGGCCTCGGCAAGCACTTGGCCAACCTGCGCGTGGCCGGCTACTACGGTGGCCACGCCATGCGCGAAGAAGTGAAAGGCCTGCAGCAGATGCCCCACGTGGTGGTGGCTACCCCCGGCCGCATGCTCGACCACTTGGAGCGGCGCACCATCGTGCCCAACCGCCTGAAAGTGCTGGTGCTCGATGAAGCCGACAAACTGCTGGAGCTGGGTTTCCAGGAGGAAATGGCTACCATCATCAGCCGCCTGCCGCAGCGGCGGCAGACGCTCCTGTTCTCGGCTACCATGCCCGACAAAGTGCTGAACCTCGTGCGCGAGTATCTCACCCGCCCCCGGGTGATGAACGTGGGCGGCTCGAACGCCACCACCCTGCCCGAAAGCCTGGTGCTGCGCGGCCACGTCCTCAGCGCCGCCGACATGAAGCCCGCCGCCCTCTTCCAGCTGCTGAATGCGCCCGAGGCGGGCCGCGCCCTGGTGTTTGCCAACACCCGCGACCGCGTGGAGGAACTCACCCGCTTCCTGCGCGGCCGGGGCCTGGCCGCCGAGGCGCTGCACGGCAAAATGCTCCAGCCCGAGCGCGATAAATCCATGATGAAGCTGCGCAACGGCTCGGCCACCGTGCTGGTAGCCACCGACGTGGCTGCCCGCGGCCTCGACGTGAGCGAGCTCGATACGGTGGTGCAGTTCGACCCGCCCCACGATACCGACACCTTCCAGCACCGGGCCGGCCGCACGGCCCGCGCCGGCGCGGTGGGCACCGCTCACCTGCTCGTAACGCCCCATGAGCAGCAGAAAATCC
>JALYUH010000087.1 GCA_030853985.1 Bacteroidota bacterium
TAGAGGATTTTCTCGGTGAGGGTGAGCGGGCGCGCCACGGCGGCACGGGCCGCCTCGATGCGGGAACCCATGCCGGCGTACACGGCGCGAATCATTTCCAGGTCGAAAGCCATAGGATGCGAGGTAAATAAAGAGTGGTTGTGCAAATGTAGCACCCGCACGAAGTTGGACCTAGCCAAAATGCGCGGATACACGTTTTGGGCGGTGAGCTCCGGCTGGCCGGCTTGCTGAATTAACGCCGTTTTGGGCGGCGGCGTTCGGCCCCAGGGTAGCGTTCGGGACCAGGCCAGTCGGGCTCTGACGCTGAAACGGCGCTAAGTGGCGCGGGCGGCAGCCGCCAGCAGTAGCCCGGCCCGTAACCTAATTGGGCGGCACGCAGTTGTTGAGCTTCTGCTTTGCACATTTGCGCTTACCTATGAAGTCAACCCCTCTTTATTTACTGGCCGCTTTGGGCATGGGCCTCGCCGGCTGCTCCTCGCCTTCTACCACTTCCGAAACTGCCGCAGGCGGCGCTTCGGCGGCGGCCCCGCCCGTGCTCACGCCCGGTCCCTGGCGTGGGGCGCTGGCCACGCAGGGCCAGGAAATCCCGTTTTTATTCGAGGTGAAAACCGAAGCCGGCAAGCCGGTGGTTTACCTCATCAACGCAGGTCTGAACGGCGAGGAACGCCTGCGCTGCGACGACATCAAATCGGCCGGCGACTCCACCACTATTCGCCTGCACGCCTTCGATGCCGCGCTGGTGGTGCGCGCCGCCGGCGCGGATAAGCTGCAAGGCATCTGGGTAAAATACGACTCGAAAACACCCTACCGCGTGCCGTTCACGGCTTCGGCGGGAGCCCAGGACCTGTTTGCTGCCCCCAAAACGACTGAAAAAACGGGGAGTTTCGGCGGCACTTGGCGGGCCACTTTCCGCAACGAGAGCGGCAAGAGCTACCCGGCCACGGGCGTGTTCACGCAGAAAGGAGACAAGCTGACGGGCACCTTCCTCACCACCACCGGCGACTACCGCTACCTCAGCGGCCAGGTGAGCGGGCAAAACATGCGCCTGAGCACCTTCGACGGCAGCCACGCCTTCCTGTTCACAGCACACAACGGGCCCAAGGAGCCCATCGACATCACCAAAGAGTACGCGCCCAACACGCTGTTTGGCGATTATTATTCGGGCAAAGTGAGCCACGAAACCTGGACGGCCGTGCCCGACCCCAACGCCAAGCTGCCCGATGCCGATACGCTCGCCCACCTCAAGAAGGGCGAAAGCCGGCTGAATTTCAAGTTTCCGAGCATCGTGCCGGGCGCCAGCATTTCGCCCACCGATGCCAAGTACCGCGGCAAGGTGGTGGTGCTGCAAGTGCTGGGCTCGTGGTGCCCCAACTGCATGGACGAGACCAACTTCCTGGCCCCGTGGTACGAGAAGAACAAGGCGCGCGGCGTGGAAATCATCGGCCTGGGCTACGAGCGCAGCGGCGACTATAAGGTGTCGGCCCCCAAGCTGCGCAGCATGCGCGAGCGGTTCAAAATAGGCTACGACGTGGCTTTTGCCGGCGTGAGCAACAGCGATTCGGTGGCGCGCTCGCTGCCGCAGCTGGCGAAGTTCCTGGCCTTTCCCACCACTATTTTCCTCGATAAGAAAGGCAACGTGCGGAAAATCCACACCGGTTTTGCCGGGCCGGGCACGGGTAAATACTACCAGGAAGAAATCGCCGGCTTCAACCGCGAAATCGACAAGCTGCTGAAGGAATAGCTTCCGGCCCAAACGGGCTGCTACGCCGCGCCCGGGAATAAATCATTACTTTTATATGTAACGATTTATTCCCGGGCGCGCTTGCGCTTATTGCCCCCTAACCTTGCTTTTTCGGCCATGAAAAACATACTGGTTGCCACCGATTTCTCCCCTGAGTCGCACAATGCCTTTCTGGTGGCCGTGCAGCTGGCACAGCACACGGGCGGCCAGCTCACCCTACTCCACGTGCTGGAAGCGCTGGAGGAGTCGGGGGGTGGTTTCAGCACCGTCGGCTCGCCAGTGGGTACCGACAGTATCAATCAGATTTTCTCAATCAAGCTGATTGAGGCCACCAAGCACCGCCTCAATGCGCTGGCGGCTGAAGCGCAGCGCTTGGCCCCCGATGTGCCCGTGCACGAAGTGGTGGAAGTGGCGCGCGTGGGCGAGGGCATTCTGGCCGCCATCAAGCACCACGCCAGCGATTTGGTGGTGCTGGGCGCGCGCGGCCACGGAGCCATGGAGCACTTTTTTGTGAGCTCGACCACCGAGCGCCTTATTCGACTGGCCCCCTGCCCGGTGCTCACCGTGAAGCACCCGCACGCCGACTACGAGGTGAAGCACCTGGTTTTCCCCTCCGATTTCTCGGCCGAGGCAACCCGCGCACTCGCCGGCCTGCGCGCCGTGCGGGCCGCCTTCCCCGATGCCACCCTGCACCTGCTGCACGTAGCGGGCGGCGCGGGCGGCCACCTGGCCTTACAGCAGCTGCGCGCCTTTGCCGAGCAGCACCAGCTGGGCGAGTGCGAAACCGCCGAAATCGACGCCGGCCGCACCAGCACGGGCATCGAAGACTACGCCAAAAATATTGGGGCCGACTTGGTGGTGATTCCCACGCACGCCCGCTCCGGCCTCAGCCATTTCCTGCAAGCCAGCATTGCCGAAACCGTAGCCACGCACGCCTTTCCGCCGGTGCTCACCTACCATTTCGAGGGCGAGTAAGGGCGCAGATTGAAATTGAACAGTCACCCAAAGGATTACCAGGGAACGTCATGCTGAGCGCAGTCGAAGCATCTCTACCGCAGTAGTAAACCTGATTACTTGCGCAGCAGAGATGCTTCGACAAGCTCAGCATGACGTTCAGTTCAGCATGACGTATGGAGAAAACTCCGCCCGACTACCCCCTTTCCCACCATCTACTCCTTCTGAAAACACCCTCATGTCCCTGCACATCCACCCTACCATTGAGGCCACGCTGCACGACTTGGCCGATTATTTCGTGGCCCGCGCCACCGAGGCCATTGCTGCGCGCGGCCGCTTTGCCGTGGCGCTCTCCGGCGGCAGTTCACCCAAAAAACTCTACGAGCTGCTGGCCTCGCCCACCTACCGCAACCAGCTCGATTGGCCCAACGTGTACTTCTTCTTCGGCGATGAGCGCAACGTGCCCCGTACCGACCCGCAGAGCAACTACCTGATGGCTACAACGGCCTTATTGGCCCCGCTGGCCATTGCCGACGACCACGTATTTGCCCTCAATACCGACCTGCCGCCACCCGAAGCGGCGGCGGCTTATACCGCTG
>JALYUH010000395.1 GCA_030853985.1 Bacteroidota bacterium
GCAGGCAGGGTCGGGTCGAGCCAGGCTTCAAAAACCAACCCTTTTTCCTCGGCGCGGTAGCGCAGGGATTTATCGACCTGCTGGCACAGGCGCACTGGGTCGAAGCCGATGTGCTCGACGGCGAGACGGCCGGCTTCAATCTTAGCCGAATCCAGGATGTCGTTGATGATGACCAGCAGCATATCGGCCGAGGCAGTGATGGCGTGCAGATAGCCGGTCTGGGTGGCATCGAGCGCCGTTTTTTCCAGCAGGTGGCTCATGCCCAAAATGGCGTTCATGGGCGTGCGGATTTCGTGGCTCATGTTGGTGAGGAAGCGCTGCTTGGCCTGGGTGCTGGTTTCGGCCGCGGCTTTGGCCTCGCGCAGGCCGGCTTCGAGCTGCTTCTGGAGCGTTACATCGAGGTAGATGCCGATGGAGCCAATGTGGCGGTGCTGGCGGTCGTAGAACGGAGCCCCGCTCACCAGCAGCCACTTGGGCTCGCCGGTTTTGGTCATTATCTTGATTTCGTAGGAATCGGCCACGCCTTGCTGGCGCGATGCCAGCTTGCTCTCGACCAGGACCAGGTCGTCGCCGGTGAGCAGCAGCGGCGACAGGCGCTGCCCCTGCAGGTCCTTGGTGCAGTAGCCGGTCATGTCGCAGAAGCTCTGGTTGGCGTAAATCAGGTGGTCGTCGAGGTCGGCCTCGACCAGGCCCAATGACATATTTTCGATAATGCCGCGGTATTTTTCCTCGCGGCGGCGCAGCGCCACTTCAGTCAGAGTGCGGGCCGTGATGTCCTGAAACTTCCAGAGATGGCCCAGGTAGTGCCCTCGCTCGTCGTGAATCGGAATGTAATCGCGCTGCATCACGCGCCCATCCCGCAGTTCCAGCTTATCACCCATTGCCAGCTCCTTTTGAGCCAGCACCACCGCTAAGCGGACCAGAAAGGCAGCGGGCTCGCGCATATGCTCACTGTTGCGCACGGCCAGCTGCGCCCCATTCAGGCCAATGAGCTGAGCCGGCAAGGTCGGGCGGGGCAACTGCTGGCAAAATGCCCCATTGACGAGCATAATGCACCGGTTTTCGTCTTCCAGCACAATGCCCTCGCGGAAGTTGTCGATGACCGCGCTGAGGCGGCGATTGGTAGCAGCGAGGGCGAACTGCGTGTTCTTCAGGGTCGTGATATCGGTATTGGAACCGGTGATGATGATGGGGCGGCCGGCCGCGTCGCGGGCCGTTATCATGGTTCGGGCCAGCACCCATTTGTAGCGGCCGTCGGCGCAGCGCAGGCGCACCTCGCACACACAAGTTGGAATGAGCTCGGCCGTGCAGGCCGTCACGAGTTGCAAAACCGCCTCGTAATCGTCGGGGTGAACCAATTGATGCACCTCCCCATCCAACTCGGCAAACGCCTCGTCGGAATAGCCCAGCATCGCCTTGTATTCCTGCGAATAGTAGGTAGTCCGGGTGCGCAGGTCCGTTTCCCAAGTGCCATCGCCAAAACCTTCGAGGGCCAGCTGCCAGCGCATGTGGCTTTCGCGCACGGCCGTTTCGGCCAGCCTCAGCGGCGTAATATCGAGCAGAATACCGCTGTATTTCACCCAGCCCAGACCGGTTTCGGTGACAATGGCGTAGCCCCGAAACCAGCGCACCGGCTGGCCAGGCACCACCAGGCGGCCCTCGTAGGTCCAGGGCAGGTGGTGGCGGGTGGCGTGGTCGAGGTTTTGCAGGAAGCCCTCCAACTCATCGGGATGGATGAAGTCGGTTATCCGGTTCAGGTCTTCGGGCTCAATGCCGAACAGCTCGCGCACCTTGGGGCTGGTGTAGTCGAACTGGAACGGGCCACTGTTGTGCTTGCGCCACTCGTAGAGCACGCCAGGCACGTTTTCGGCCAGCGTGCGGAAGCGCTGGTTGCTATTGGCGCGGGTCAGCTGCTCGTGCTTCCAGGGGGTAATATCCTCCATCAGCCTCAGATACCCGCCCAGGCCATCCGGCGTAGCGGGCATGGCCTGCACGCTCACCCGCAGCCAGCGCACGGCAGCCAGGCCGGGCATGGGTAGCTCGTAGCAGAAAGGCTGCCGCTGGCGCAGGCTGTCCCGAATGGAGTCTTTCAGGTCCGTATCGAACAGGTGGGTAAACAAAAAATCGACGGGCCTTCGCCCCATTACGGCGGCGGCGGCCAGCCCCGTCAGGGCCGTGAAGCCGGCATTCACCCACTGCACCCGGTGGTCGGCATCGGTGAGCACCACGCCCAGGTGCTCCGCCGTGGGCAGGTAGCCCAGCAGGCCGGTTAGGGCAGCTTCAGGCATTTCGGCCGCCAGCGGGGCGGCACCAGAAGCGGCTATTTGCGCCCGTAGCGCCTGGTTTTCGGCCTGCTGCCGGGCCAGCTCCATTTTCAGTTCGGCATTCGTCATACGGCAACAGGCAAGGCAGGTGGCGCAATACGTATTTCTTCGGGCAAATCCGACTCCCGTGGGTCTGGGGCAAAAAACAGCCCAAAATGTCACTAGAGCGCTTTCGGGGTCAGTAGCAAGTAGCGCGAACTTTTAGTTCGCGTCGCGGAACGAGCTGTTACCCCGGCGTGGGAACGCGAACTAGAAGTTTGCGCTACGATGCGCTGTACCCTAGCCCTGAAACCGCACTAAGCTGCTATACAGCTAACTACGAAATCCAACGAGTTTCAGACTGCCGGCCTACCCCGGCAGCTGCCCCACGTAGCTGTGCGACACCGGCACCGGCCCGCGCACGCCATGCTGCGCAAAAGCCAGCTGCAGCACCTCCGTGAGGCGGGCCTGGGCCGGGCCGCCGCGCCCGGCTAGCGTGTAGGCCCGGAACGATACGGCTAGGCTGCCCGCCCGCAGCGCCGTGACGACGACCTGCGGGGCCGGCACGGGCAGCACTTCGGCATCGGCGGCCAGCAGCGGCAGGCTCCAGGCGCGCAGGGCCACGAGGTCGGTGGGGCCTTCGAGCTCGGCAGCGATGTCAACCAGGGCTTTGTTCTGAGCCGTTTTGTTCACGATGACGTTGTTCGACGTGGCCCCGTTGGGCAGAATTACGGTGTCGCCCTGCGGCGTTATGAGAATAGTATTAAATATCTGAATTTCAGATACTTCACCACTCTTACCTTGGGCTTCAATGGTGTCGCCCACCATGTAGGGCTTGAATATGAGGATGAGCACCCCGCCCGCGAAATTGGCCAGCGTGCCCTGCAACGCCAGGCCCACCGCCAGCCCCGCCGCCCCCAGCACCGCCACGAACGAAGTTGTCTCGAAGCCTATCATGCCAGCCACTGAAATCAGCAGCAGCACCTTGAGCACGATGTTGACCAGGCTGCGCAGAAACGAACTCAGCGACACGTCGAGGCGGGTGGTGGCGCGGCCCAGCAGCTGGCTGGCGCGGCCAATCAGCCACCAGCCCACGAGCAGGGCCAGGCCGGCCATCAGCACGCGGGGCAGGTAGAGTACGGCCAGGGTTTGCAGCTGCTGGGCGTACGTGTTCAGTTGGTTCATTATCGGAGGGACTTGGGAACTTAGGAATTTGGGGACTTAGAAGAACGGCCATGCCAAGCGTAGGCAAGCATCTCCACCGCAATAATAAACCTAATCGATTGGATTATTTGCACGGTAGAGATGCGTAGGCAAGCTCGGCATGACCGTACAAGTCCCCAACCAAGTCCCCAAGTCCCGATTCCCTACTTCACCAGCTCCACGGCCAGAATCTGGTCGCCGATGTCGAGCTTATGCACCACGTCCATGCCGCCCACTACCTGGGCGAAGATGGGGTAGCGGCCATCGAGGTGCGGCGTGGGCGTGTGGGTGATGAAGAACTGGCAGCTCTCGGTGTCTTTGCCGGCCGAGGCCAGGCCCACGCTGCCTTCCTCGTAGTGCAGGTCGCCGAATTCGGAGCGCAGGTTGTAGGGCGCGCTGCCGTTGCCGTCGCCGCGCGGGTCGCCGCCCTGGGCCACGAAATTGGGCACCACGCGGTGGAAATACAGCTTGTCGTAGAACTTCTGGTTGATGAGCGTGACGAAGCTGGCCACCGCGCCGGGCGCTTCGTTGGGCTTCAGCTCCAGCAAAATAATGCCCTTGCTGGTGCGCAGCCGCACTTGCTGGCCCAACGGCACGCCCTGCACCACCGCCCAATCAATCGGGTGCTGCGCGGCCGTGGCCAGCGGCGAGGGCGTGGGTTGCGGCGCTTTGGTCAGCTTGTCGAGGGCCGCCTGCAAGCCCTGCCAGGCCTCAATTTCGGTGGGCAGCTGTAGTTTGGCCTGGGCCGCGCGCAGGGCTGCGAGGTCGGCGGGCTGGGCTGCGGGATAGAGTTTGGCATCGGCCAGCGCTTCGGCGGCGGTGCCGAGCTGGGCCACGTCGCCACTCGCCAAACCCTGGCGCATGGCGGCGGCAAAGTCGGCCTGGCGGGCGGGCGGGAAATCGGCCAGCCGGCGCATGCTCAGCAGCGCGGCCAGCGCATAGCCGCCCACCACCGGCGACTGCCCAGCGGCAAACGCCTCGCCGCGCACGAAATCGAACGCGGCCGGGTCTTCGCCCAACGCTTCCAGCAAAAAGCCTTTTTCGTACACCGAGCCCGCCACCGGATAGCGCTTCTCAATGGTTTCGATAAGGCTGGGCCGGGCGGCCGGGCTGGCGTGGCGCACGGCCGCCCGCAGCAGCGCCGCCCGCACCCGCACCGAAGCCTGCTTGTTGCCATCGGCCAGGGCTGCCAGCGCGGGGCCCGACTCGCCTCGGGCGTGGGCCAGCAGCCATTCGGCCGCCGTAAGGGCCACCGGGGCGCGGTCGTGGCTCAAGGCATAAAACACGGCTCTGCGGCTCGCACCATAGTTGCCAGG
>JALYUH010000421.1 GCA_030853985.1 Bacteroidota bacterium
ACTGCGTTTTGGCCTCCAGGGCGGCTTCGGCTTCGTCCTTGGCATGGCGCAGGTCGTCCTGCATCTGCTTAAGCTCAGTCACGTCGCGGGCAATGCCCTGGGTGCCGGCCGCGCCGCCGCTCACGAGGCGCGCATTCACGAGCACGCTCACCGCGTAGCCTTCCTTGTGCCAGAGCTGGGTTTCGAAGTTGCGCAGGCCGCTGCTGCGCTGAATTTCTTCGTCTGCCCGGGGCCGGTCGGCCTCGTCCACGTAATATTTTGTCACCGGCTGGCCCAGCACTTCTTCGGGCTCGTAGCCCAGCACGTCGCGCACCGAAGGGCTGACGATGGTGAGCAGGCCCTCCTCGTCGGTACGGTAATAGATGTCCTGAAACGACTCGAAGATGGAGCGGAACTTCTCCTCCTGCCCTTCCAGGGCCAGCTGGGCGCGCTTTTGCTCGGTGATGTCGTGGGCAATGGCCGAAATTTCCTCAAACGAGCCATCGCCGAGGTAAATCGGGTTCAGGTAAATATCGGTCCACACGTCGTAGCCCCGCACGTCGCGCAGGCGCATCTCGAAGCGCTGGGCCTGGCCCTTGGCGGCGGCATCGTAGTGCTGCACAAACATTTCGCGCTCGTCGGCGGCCATCTTCTTCAGGTCGGCTTCCCAGAGGTTGATGCCGCGGATGGGATAGGTGCCGTTGCGGCGCAGGAACAGGGCCGCGTAGTTGCGGTTGAAGTTCATGAGGTGGCCCTGGGTATTCACGGTCCACATCACGTGCGAGCCACTCTCGAAAATGGCGTTGAGGCGGGCCGTCTGGCGGCCAATCTGCTCCTCGTTGCGCTTGCGTTCGATGGCCAGCGCCACCTGGTTCGAGATGAAGTGCAGCACGTCGAGGTCGCCGGGCGTGTAGGCATCCACGCGGTGGTAGTCCTGCACGGCCAGCACGCCGATAATGCGGTCGCCGATGCTCAGCGGCGAGGCCAGCATCACCTCGGGCACCTGGCCGAAAATGGTGAGCGTGCCGCTGCGTACCAGCTGCTGGAAATCGGCGTGGGTGAGGTAGCGGGGCTGGCCGCCGGCAATGATGTACTCCGATAAGCCACCCGCGAACGGCTGGGCCGCCTGCGGCCGGTTCTGGGGGTACTGGTCGACGTGGTACACGAACTGCAGCTGCGTGCGGGCATCGTCGCAGAGGGCGATGAACAAGTTGCTGGTTTCGATAATCTTGCTCAGCTCGCGGTGAATGGCCCCGTAGAGGCTGGGCAGGTCTTTGGCCGAAATGGCCAGGTTGGCGATGCTGTAATAAACCTTCTGCAGCCGCTCGGCCTTGATGCGGTCGGTGATGTCGTGCAGAATAGCGCGGCTGCTCATCGGCTGGCCTTCCTCGCGCACCACGCTCATGCTGCCAATGAGGTGCACCGGCTTGCCCAGGCTGGTCAGAAACACGGTTTCGACCTTGTTCACCGGCTCGCCATCGTACAAATTGCGCAGCTGGTAGAGCAGCTTGGCCTTGTAGTAGGGGTGCACCACATCGGCGAGGGTGCGGGTGGCGAGCTCGGCATCGGAGTAGCCGAGCTTTTCCTTCCAGGCCTTGTTCACGAACAGGAAGGCGTTGGTGGCGCTCAGGTGCTGCACCAAGTCCTGAGCGTTGTCGAGAAAGTCCTGGAGGTGGGTGCTGTCGTTGGCCAGGGCGGGCGATGCCAGCGTCATCTCATTGGCTTCCTGGCCGGCCATCCATACGCCGGTTACCTTGCCGGCGGTGTCGCGGGTGTAGCCGGTGCGCCAGTGCACCAGGCGGGGCTGGCCGCCCTGCGTGAGCAGGCTGCGGTTGTAGCTGGTGGGCAGGGTTTCGGTGGCGAGTCCTTCGAGGTAGTCGCGGCGGCGCTGCTCGCGCTGGCCGGGGGCCATAAACATTTCGTGGCCGCGCTGGCCCAGCACCTGCTTGCGGGCATAGCCGGTCAGGTTGAGGAAGGCATCGTTGGCTTCAACGATAACGCCGTCGGTATCGAGCAGCAAGTAAAGCTGCCCCAGCTGGTCGAGCATCGACGCCGGCGAAGGAGCAACGGGACGGGCAGAAGCAGCAGCCGAAAAAGGAGCCATGAATGAACAACTTGTGGAAGCCGGAGAAGATATTTCCGGCTAAGATAATCCCGGACTCGTGGGGGCCGGGCCGTAAATTTGAACAAAAAAACTCAGCGCCGGGCCATTTAGGACGGCGCACCTGCATTTCCTCCGTGTCCAACCCCCTCGCCCCCCGGCTGGTTTTCGCCGTTACTACCGATTTATGTTTCGACCAGCGCATGCAGCGCATCTGCGGCAGCTTGGCGGCGGCGGGGTATCGGGTGCAGCTGGTGGGCTGGAAGCGGCCGGCCTCGCCGGCGCTCACGGCGCAGCCCTACGAGCAGCACCGCCTGCGCGGCTGGTTTCAGCAGGGCAAGCCTTTTTACTTCGAATACAACCTGCGGCTGCTGCTGTACCTGCTGGGCCAGCGGGCCAGCGCCTGGTGCGCCTGCGACCTCGACACGGCCCTGCCCATGTGGCTGCGCGCCCGCCTAGGCGGCCAGCCGCTGGTGTACGACGCCCACGAGCTGTTCACGGAAGTGCCCGAGGTGGTGGCCCGGCCGGCGGTGCAGCGCGTGTGGCGGGCGGTAGAAAAATTCGTGGTGCCCCGCGCCCGGCTGGCCTACACCGTGGGGCCGGCGCTGGCGCGGCTGTTCGAGCAGCGCTACGGCCGGCCCTTCGGCGTGGTGCGCAACGTGAGCCGCTACGCCCCCGCGCCCTTCCTCGAAACCGCCGGCAGCTACCTCCTCTACCAGGGTGCGCTGAACGTGGGGCGCGGCCTGGAGCAGCTATTGGAGGCCATGCCGCAGGTGAATGGCCGGCTGGTTATTTGCGGCGAGGGCGACTGCTCGGCAGCACTGCGGGCGCAGGCGGCGCGGCTGGGGCTACTGGCGACGGGCTCGGACCCGGTAGGCAAGGTGGAGTTTCGGGGTTTCGTACTGCCACCGGCGCTGCGGGAAGTAACGCGGCAGGCGGCGGTGGGCATTATGCTGCTCGACAACGTGGGCCTGAGCTACTATTATTCACTGGCCAACAAGTTCTTCGACTACGTACACGCTGGCATCCCGCAGATACTCATCGACTTTCCCGAGTACCGGGTCCTCAACGACGAATTTGACGTGGCCGAGCTGGTGCCCGACCTGGCTCCGGCAACGCTGGCCGCTGCCCTCAACCGCCTACTGCCCGGCGGCGACGCGGCCCGCTACCAGCACCTGGCGGCCAACTGCCGCCGCGCCGCGCCACAGCTCAGCTGGCAACACGAAGCGCTGGAGCTGCGGCGGCTGTGGGCCAGCGTGGTGCCGTTGAAGCAAACTTGAGACTACTTTGCCCTAAAATCAGCTTATTCCATCCCTGTCATGAAGTACCTGC
>JALYUH010000423.1 GCA_030853985.1 Bacteroidota bacterium
CCACCAGCCAGCCGGCCCGCTTCTGCACCAGCGTCAGGAGCGGCATGGTGAGGTAGGGCTCGTCCAGGGCTTC
Organism: Bacteroidota bacterium; assembly: GCA_030853985.1. Taxonomy (GTDB): domain Bacteria; phylum Bacteroidota; class Bacteroidia; order Cytophagales; family Hymenobacteraceae; genus Hymenobacter. The sequence goes on from JALYUH010000423.1 coordinate 74, forward strand.
CGAGCCGCCGAGCTTCTGCATGTCCTCGGTGTCTTCCTGCTCCCGGATGCTGAGGATGTCATCAATCGTCACGATGCCGAGCAGGATGCCCTGGTCCGACACCACGGGCAGGGCGTTGCGGTCGTTGCGCCGGAAAATATCGATGGCCTCCTCCTGGTCCTGATTGGCGGTGAGCTGCACGAAGCGCCGGTCCATGAGGTCGCGCACCCGGGCCGTGGGCGCGGCCAGCAGAAACTCCCGGATGCGGATGTCGTCAATCAGCACGCCCTGCGCGTCGGTGACGTAGAGCATGCTCAGCGTTTCGGACTGCCCGCCGTGCTGCCGGATAAAGTCGAGCACCTGCTGCACCGTCCAGTTCTCGCGGATGGCAATGTAGTCGGGCGTCATCAGGCGGCCCACCGAGTACTCGGGGTAGCCCAGCAATTGCAGCGTCACCTTGCGCTCTTCCTCGCTCAGGCTTTGCACGAGCTCGGCCACGAAGTTGGCGGGCAGAAACTCCAGCAGGGCCGTGCGGTCGTCGGGCGACATCTCGTTGAGGATGTCGGCCATTTTATCCTGCGCCAGGTTATCCAGAAAGTGCCGCTGTTCCTCCAAATCGAGGTATTCGAACACCTCCGTGGCCAGCTTCAGCGGCAATAATCGGAAGATGATGAGCTGCTCCCGTTCCTCTTCGGCCTCAATCAGCGACACCAGCTCGGAGGGCTGGAAATCGCGGAGCAGCTGCTTGAGCTTAAAAAATTCGCCCTCCTGAATCAGGGACGTGATGGTTTCCACGGTCTGCGGCTGCATGAAAAGAGGAGGGGTGGTGCTTCGCTAGGCAAGCGGGGTTGATGAAGGGAATAAGCGCCACAAAAGTAGGCCTAAGTGGGCGGGAAACGGGCGGGGTTATCCTGAAATCTCGCCGCCCGGCTGCCCAAATCCCCGTCGTGGCCCCATCTTGCCGCCCCAACCCCGCGCTTATGCTTCCTGATGCTACTGCTGCCGCCGCGCCCCTGGGCACCCTCGTGGTGCTGGGCGGCGGCGACGACGACCCCTTCCTGACCCTGCTGGCCGACCTGCTGCCCGACCGCAACGCGCCCATCGAGGTGTTCACCACCGCCACCCGCCGCCAGCCCGCCCGCACGGCCGCCGCCTACGCCCATGCCTGGCACCAGCGCGGCTGCCCCCACGTGCGCCACCTGCAAGTAAACGAAGACCACCCCGCCGACGACCCCGCCACGCTGGAGCGCCTGCGCCGGGCCGCCCTCGTCTTCATGAGCGGCGGTGACCAGGAGCGCATCACCGATTTCCTGTTCGGTACCGAGTTCCTGGCCATCCTCAAACAAAAATATCAGACCGAAGCGGGCTTCATCGTCGCGGGCACCAGCGCCGGCGCGTCGGCCGTGGCCGAGGTGATGCTCGTGGACGGCCACGGCTGGCGCAGCCTGCTCGGCGGCCGCATCGAGGTGCAGCCCGGCCTGGGCCTGCTGCCCGGCGTGGTGCTCGACCAGCACTTTGCCGAGCGCGGCCGCTACCCGCGCCTGATGCACGCCGTGCTGGCCCAGCCCACCCTGCTGGGCATCGGCCTGAGCGAGGAAACCGGCCTCATCATCCGGGCCGGCCAGCCGGTGCAGGTATTCGGCGAAGAAGCTGTGGTCGTCGTCGATGCCGCCCACGTCAGCCACAACAACCTGCCCGGCCTGGCCAGGGGCGCAGTCATCAGCGGGCACGGGCTGCGCCTGCACCTGCTGATGGCTGGCCAGCAGCTCGATTTGGCCACGCGGGAGGTGGTAAATGGTGAGGTGGTGAAATAGGAAGGTGGTGAGTTTACTGTTCCGCTGCCACATCATGCGCTGACAGCCCATTCAACTCACCACCTTACTATTTCACCACCTCACCGCAAGGGCACCAAACCCGGCTACCTTTGCGTTGATGGCCCGAAGATATTCCGTGCGTTTCATGCCAAATTCTCGTTTGTGGTTGCGGCGCTTGCCGGGCCTGCTGCTGGTGCTGCTTTCGCTGCTGCCGTGGGCCTGCACCCGCAAAACCGTTTCCTTCAACAGCACCCCCGAGCCGCCCACGCTGGCCGCGGCCGACTCGCTCACGCGCACCGCCGACACGCTCGGCGGCAAGCCCTCGCTGAGCACGGCCCGCAAGGTGGTGCTCACCAAAGAGCAGGAGCGCCTGGCCAAGGAGCAGGACAAGAACGCCCAGCGCAAAGCCAAAAAGCCCAAGAAAAACGTGTTTCTGGGCGAGCGCATCAAGCGGGCCTACACCAAGACCGGACCGAAGGGACGCAACCAAAAAATCACCGTTTTCTACTTTCTCAAGTACCCCCGGCCGCTGAACGCCTACGCGCCGTCGCACTACTACTACGATACCAAGAAGCACAAAATCCTGCCGCTAGCGGCTATCGAAGACGAGGAGCCGGACCTGAAAATCCTGCATGGCCCTTACAAAGTAATGCAGAACGGCAAGGTGCTCGAAACCGGCTACTACGCCCTCGGCACCCGGCATCTGCGCTGGGAGCGGTTCGATAAAAACGGTGTGCTGCTGGCCAAAACCCACTACGAGATGGGCTTCCCGCGCGATGCTAACGTGAGCTACTACGGCGAAGACCGTAGCCTCATCAATGAAGTGGTGCCCTATGTGAACGGCAAGCTGGAGGGCGAGTACGCCAAGTTCCTCATCAACGGCCAGCCCGACTGGCGCGGCCAGTTCGAGAACGGCAAGCGTGTGGGCGTTTGGACCAAATAC
>JALYUH010000482.1 GCA_030853985.1 Bacteroidota bacterium
TCAGCATAATAATGGGGCTTTCGTTGAAGCGCAGGTTCTTGATGGGGAATTTGATGGCCCCGTTTTCGATGTAAAACGTCCCATCGCGCGTCAGCCCGGTGTAGAGCAGCGTCTGCGGGTCGACTTCGCGGATGTACCACAGGCGCGTCACCAAAATGCCCTTGGCGGTGCCCTTGATGAGCTCGGCGGTGCTTTGCGTGCCGCCCGCCATGATGAAGCCGCTGGGGAATGGCGTGGCTGCCTGCTTATTCTTCTCGGCCCAGAAGCGCGAGTAATACAGCTGCTTCACCACGCCTTTCTCAATCCAGCTTAGGCGCTTGGCGGGCAGGCCCTCGCCGTCGAAGGCGCTGCCGGGCACCTCGGCGTTCATGGGGTCGGAGTAAATGTTGATGCGCTCATCGAACAGCTTTTCGCCCTTGCGGTTGCCGCCGCCTTTCTTGGTCATGAAGCTGCGCCCCTCGTCGGCCGAGCGGGCATCAAGCCCATACATCAGCCCGCCGAGCAGCGACAAATCGCCGCCGTCCATCAGGGCCGCCGGCTCCAGAATCACGGTGTATTTGCCGGGCTCGATGGCCCTGGCGTTCACCGAGCCCAGGGCTTTGTCGGCGGCGCGCTGCGTCAGGGCCTTGGCGTTGAGCTTGGCGGGGTCCGTCACGTCGGCAATGGCGTAGCCCGAGCCGCGTCCGTCGGCGGTGCGCACCGTCACCGAAAAGTCGGTGTTCGTGGACTGCTGGTAGGCTTCCAGACCCTTGGAATTGCGTAGCGCCTGAAAGCGGGTGCCACCATCGAGGAAGCCGGCGGCGGTCAGGTTCTTGGCGGCGCATAGCGTCATGCTGTCGGCAGCGGCCTGGGCGCGGGTGGTGGCCGTGAGCAGCGTGGTAGCGGCCGAGGGCGGGCTCACGTAGGTTTGCGGGCCGAGCAGGGGCACGTATTCCGGGCTTTCGGGGGCGAGCTTCGCGATTTCTTCGGCCCGCTGCACGCAGCGTTTCAGGGTGGCGTCGTCGAACTCGTTGCAGGTAGCAATGCCGCTGCGCTTGCCAAACCGCGATTCCACGGCCAGCGACACGGAGTTCTGCGAGCCCGCCGTGCTCACGCTGTTGCGGGCGTAGCGGATGTTGCCGGTGGTGCGCCCGTTCAGCGACACTGCGCACTCGTCGGCGGTGCTGTAAGCCAGGACTTTTTTCAGGAGAGCCTGGGCTTCGTCTTTGGAGAGAATGGCCATTTTATTGAGCTATTAGCGGTTGGCTATTAGCGGTTAGCTTCCTGTCTGCGCCTCCTGAACGGAAGCTAACAGCTAATTGCTGACAGCTAATAACTTAAAAGATTACACTTTACGGGCGGTATTGATGACGTTCACGCCGTTGAAGCGCGTGGTGGCCGAGCCGTGGCTCACCGACGACACCTGGGCCGGCTGGCCCTTGCCGTCGAAGAAGGTGCCGAACAGGCGGTAGTCCGACTGGTCGCACGAGCCCGCGCAAGCGCCCCAGAATTCCTGGGTGTTCGATTGATAGGCCACGTCCTCCAGTTGCTCGGTGATTTTGCCTTTCTCGATGGCGAAAAACAGCTGCCCGCCAAACTGGAAGTTGAAGCGCTGCTGGTCGATGCTGAACGAGCCGGCTCCCGCAATATAAATGCCCTTGTCCACGCCTTTCACCATTTCGTCGGGGCTCATTTTGGCAGTGCCGGGGCGCAGGCTCACGTTGGGCATGCGCTGGAACTGCACGTCTTCCCACGACTGGGCGTAGGCGCAGCCATCCGATTCCTTCTGGCCCACGATGTGCGCCTGGTCCCTGATTTTCTGGTAGTTCACCAGCCGGCCTTCTTTGATGAGGTCCCACTCGCGGGTTTTCACGCCCTCGTCGTCGTAGCCCACGTTGCCCACCGAGCCGGGCTGCAGCTTGTCGGCCACAATGTTCACCACCTTCGCGCCATAGGGCGGGTTCTTCGCCTTCCAGTCGAGCGTGGCGAAGCTGGTGCCGGCGAAGTTGGCCTCGTAGCCCAGCACGCGGTCGAGCTCGGTGGGGTGGCCTACGGACTCGTGAATGGTCAGGCCTAAATGGCCGGGGTCGAGCACCAAATCGTACTTGCCGGGCGTCACCGATTTCATCGTCAGCTTGGCTTTGGCCTGCTTGCCAGCCAGCGCGGCATCGGCCAAAATATCGTAACGAAGCTTGTAGCCGATGGTATCAGTGCCCTGCGGCCCGCGCACCTGCTCGGCCGCGCTCGGCGTGAGGTACTCAAAACCCAACCCTACCGGCGCGCTTAACGCCTCCCGCGAGCGGAATTTTCCCGACTTGGTGTCCACCGCCGTGGCGTTAAACGTGGGCCAGAGCCGGTGAATATCCTGGTCGATGTAGGAGCCGTCGGTGCTGGCAAAATATTTTTGCTCGTTCACCTGAAACAGCGCCGAGTTGATGTAGCTGGCCCCGGCATCGAGCGCGGCGGCGTTGGCGGCCAGCAGCAAGTCTACTTTCTGTTTAATCGGCACCTCGAACGCGCTTTGCTGGATGGGCGTTTTCCAGCTCACTTCACCGTAGCCAGCCTGCGTGGCCAGCTGTACGGGCTCCTTCATGACCAGGCGGTTGGCTTTGGCGATGCTCACGGCCTCGCGGGCGGTGGCGGCCAGGTTGGCTTCCGTTACCACGCTGGTGGAGGCGAAACCCCAGCAGCCGGCCACCAGCACCCGGATGCCCACGCCGTAGCTCTCGGTGCTCACGATATTTTGCACCTGCTTCTCGCGGGTGAACACGTACTGGTTCAGCGAGCGGCCGATACGCACGTCGGCGTAGTCGGCCCCGGCGGCTTTGGCAGCGTTAAGGGCCGCGTCGGCCAGGCGCTTTTTGATGGCCACGTCCGCGCCCGGCTCCAGCAGGCGGGCGGGGTCGACGGGCGTGTGGCCGAAGCCCGGCAGGCTCGGCAGAAACATTGCGCCAGCGGCGAGGCCGGTGAGGCCCACAAAGTCGCGTCTTTTCATAGGTTGCAGGGGAAAAAGGAATGAAATGTAGCGTGGACTCTGCGAGTCCGCGCCTGGGTTGCAAGGTAAATAG
>JALYUH010000488.1 GCA_030853985.1 Bacteroidota bacterium
GGCATCAGCTTATAGGCCTCGCTTTCGAGCAGCAGGTAGCTGAGGCGGGTGCGCAGGTTAGAGTAGTTGGGCGTAGTAATGATGGCCCGGCCGCCCGGCCGCAGCACTCGATTCAGCTCCTGAAAAAGATGCAACTGGTTGGGCATGTGCTCGATACCTTCCTGGCAAATTACGACGTCGAAGCTGGCATCGGCGAAGGGCAGCTCGTCGTTCAGGTTGGCCTTCACGCACGGAATGTCGGGGTAGCGGAAGAACTCGGGGTAGAGGTCGGAGGCCGTGACCTTGGCCCCGAGCTCGTGCAGCAGCTGCGCGGTTTCGCCGTTGCCGGCGGGCACGTCCAGCATGTCTTTGCCCACCCATTCGGCAGCGCGGCGGCGCAGCATGGCCGTCAGTAGGTCTTTAATATCGTTGCTGCCCGAAAAGGCCGGGGGCGAAAGGCGAATCATAAGCGGCCGAAAAAGAACGGGGAAAGGAGTATTACCGCAAAGTAAGCGCGAAAAAAACGGGCTCCCGCCCGCAGCGTACAGCTGCCGGCGGGAGCCCGCACAAAGTCGCCGTCGCGGCGGCTACTTCACGTTTTTGGTGAGGTTTTTCCCGAGGTCTTCCACCTGCTTCAGGAAGTCGTCGGTGTCGCCGTCGGCGTAGGTGCCGTAGGCAGTGGCAATGGTGCCTTTCACGCCGTCGTTGGCCTCAATGGCGTAGAGGATGGACATGTCGTCGGGGTTGCTTTCGCCCTCGAAGCGGTAGAAATCCACGATGGTAACCTCATCAGCGGCGTAGGTCTTGTTCGAGTCGCTGCCGATGGTTTGCAGCCGGCCGTCCACCACGTTGAAATCCTGGGTGAAACCTTCCTTGTTGAGTCGGTTCTCGACGCTCACGAGCGAGCGTTCTTCTTCTTTGTCCTGCATGGCGGTGGGGTGTTTGGGGAAAGAGTAGCTGAAGCGCGGGGCCCACGGACCGGAAAGTCCGCCGCCCCCGCGCCGGCTATACGGAGCCGGGGCGGGGGCGGGTTATCGTTGGGCTAACTAAATAGCCAAACAACGTTATTTCATCGTGGTCCGGCGCTCAATGGTGCGCTGCAACGCCTCCACGTCAATTTGCCCGCAAGCCCCGCCGCAGCCTTTGGCGCAGCCCGCCGCCGTTTTGCTGAAAAAAGCGCGGTAGAAAATGCGGCCTACGTAAAAAGCTGCCGCCGCGAAGAGCGCGGCAATTAGAAAGTACTGAATTTCGATGGAAGTGATGGCCAGCAGGAGCATAGCTAATTAACTGAACGATGCCGGAAATAGTTTGCCCAATGCCCGGCAAAAGTACGAGGCTACGCCTACAGGTCTTTGATAGTGAATAGTTCGCGCTCAATGTCGCCTAGGTCGTTGGTTCGAACCCGAATGATGCCGGCGCGGTCTAGCAGCAGGTAGGTTGGAAACGCGTGAACATTGTACTGCCGTGTTACGGGGCCTGTATCAGACTGTAGCTCGGACAGCTGCGCGCCGGGTACCTGGTGGCTTCGTACTGCTTTTTTCCACAGCGCGGCGTGGGAGGCATCTTCGGCCGCGATGCCGATAACGGCCAGGCGGCCGGCGCACTGCTCGGCCAGCCCCTTGAGCTGGGGCATGGCCTTGATGCACGGACTGCACCAGTGCCCCCAGAAATCGAGTAGCACGTAGCGGCCCCGATAGGCGGCCAGCGCCACGGGGGTACCCGCCGTATCGGCCAGGGTGAAGGCGGGGGCGGGGCGGCCGACTATGGGCTGGTTACGCACCTGGGCCAGCTGCGCCGCCAAAGCCTGGCCCTGGACGCTACGCTGCACGGCCGGCGTCATTTGCTTAAAAAGTTGTTCGTAATCAGCAGAGTAGCGCTCCTGGTTGATGAGCTCCCAGTACAATAGATAGGCGCTGGTACGCGCCGCTAAGTGCCCTTTTATAAGCTGCAACGTCGCCTGACGCTCCTGCTCCTGCAGGCTGGCCTGGGCGGTGGGTTGGGCCTGCTGCAACTGCGCAAATTTCCACTTAACAGTTTGGTTGTACTGGTTTGATAGGTTGTTTTCCGGCGTGCCCGTAATGGCCAGCTGGTTGGGCTGAGCAGCCGTGCCCGTCACCAGTACCTTGCCCGGCTCGTACCAGAAGCTAGTGTAGCTCGGAGAGCTGATGAAGAGCGTGATGCGGCTGTCGTCGCTGGGCTGGGCGAGGTAGGTGAAATGGTCGTTGGTAGCCCGCACGGTGTCGGCGTGCGGGTGGCCCTGCTGCTCGTACCGGAAAATAATGGGCCTGGTGCCAATGCCTGCAATGGTGCCCGACACCTGGCACGGCTGCGCCTGGGCCGGCTCACCGAGTAGTAAAAGAAGTAAGCCGGGGAGTAGAAAACGCTTCATTGTCAGCCAGGTTGGTTAGAACCACCAAGCTACAACGAATAATCTCTACTGCCAGAACTCGCCAATCAGCGCCTGCATCTCGGCGTGAATGAGGCGGTTGCTGGCCACTATCTCACGCCCAAACAGCGGGTCGCCATCCGTCAAAAACTGCGTAACGTGCCCGCCCGCCTCGCGCACCAGCAGAATGCCGGCCGCCACATCGTAGGAGTTCAAGTTGAACTCGAAGAAGCCTTCGCAGCGCCCGGCGGCCACGTAGGCCAGGTCGGCCGCCGCCGAACCGAGGCGGCGCACGCCGTGGCTGCGCGTGAAAAATGCCCCCAGAATTTTCAGGAAAGCGTCCATCTTGCCGAAGTCCTTATAAGGAAAGCCCGTGGCAATGAGCGAGCTGTTGAGCTCGGCCACGTCGGTAACGCGGATAGGCTGGTCATTGCAGAAAGCGCCGCCGCCGCGCACGGCCCGGAAACTTTCGTCGCGGCCCACCTCGTGCACAACGCCCACCACCAGCTCGTGGTGCTGCACCAGTGCCACGCTGATGCAGTACACCGGCAGGCCGTGCACGAAGTTGGTGGTGCCATCGAGCGGGTCGATTATCCAGACGAACTCTTCGGTGTGCGCATCGGGGCCGGCCGTGCCTTCTTCGGTGATGAAACCGGCTTCGGGCAGCAGCTGGCGCAAGCCAGCCACGAGGCGGCGCTCGGTTTCCTGGTCCACGTAGCTCACGAGGTCGTGCAGGCCCTTGTGCTCCACTTTGCCCCGGTCAAACGTGGCCGCTTCCTGGCGGATAAATTGGGCCGTTGTGCGGCAGAGAGCGGCTAGGTCGTGGGAAAGTTGGAGGAATTCGGGAGTCATGTTGGTGAACGAGGTAGGGGCGGGGCTTGCCCCGCCCAGCGGTTGATGGAATCGTTGAAACGGTGCGAACGTTCGGGCGGGGGCAAGCCCTACCGGGTACGACTCCACCCCTACACCTTAGCGGCGCGTTGCCGATTCCAGCCCAGCACCATGGCCGCCAGCAGGCCCAGCACGGCCAGCAACTGCGCGCCGCGGCCAATCAGTTCGCCGTAGCGGGCGTAGAAGGTCACTTCATCGTTCAGATGCACGAGGGCGCGGCTGGCGGTGGGCACCCAGGCCGGCTCGCGCTGCGTGATTTCGCCCTTCTGGTTGAGGAAGCCAGTGAAGCCCGTGTTGGCCGAGCGGGCCAGGTCGCGGCGGGTTTCGATGCAGCGCAGCTGGCCGTAGCTCAGCAGCTGGCGGTAGCCGGGCGAGTCGTGCCACCACGCGTCGTTGGTGAACAAACCCAGCAGCGTGGCCCCGTTGCCGGGATATTGGTTCACGAAGTCGCCGTAGATGGATTCGTAGCAGATAACCGGGGCCACGCGCAGGGCCGGGGCGTTGGCCGGGGCCGGATACACGGTGCGCTCGGGCTGGGTGCCCACGCTGCCCACGGTGCCGCCCAGGTCGATGTGCGACACGAGCGATACCAGCAGCGGCGGCACTTTCTCCACGCCCGGCACCAGCCGCGACTTGTGGTAGAGCACCACGCGGGCGCTGGCATCGGCGAAGTACGCGCCGGAATTGAAGAAGTCGTAGTAGCCCAAATCGTCGCGGTAGCGGGCGGTTTCGCTGGCCGCGTCCTTGTTCGGGTACGAGCCCAGCGTGGTGATGCCTGTGAGCAGCGCTACGCCTGGGTGCCGCCCCAGCCACTCGCGGATGCGGCGGATTTTGGGGTGGCTTTCCAGCGAGCTTTCCCAGTAGGGTTCCTCCAGCGCCGTTTCGGGCCAAATAATCAGGCGCGTGGCTGGCGTGAGGTGTTGCTCCGATAGGGCAAGCATACGCGTGAGCTGCTCGTCGTAAGGGACAAATTTGGGGCCGCCTTCAAACTTTTCCACGTAGGGGTCGAAGTTGGGCTGCACCACCACTACTTCGGCCGTCGGGCCTTTTTCTTGATAAGTTGCTCCAATGAGATAAGAAATACCAATGGGCAGTAAAATGGCGAGGAGAGGAATTAAAAATTGAGAATTAAAAATTAAAAATGGCTGCTTCGATAACACTGAAGTTTGGTTATCACGGTTGCCATTGCGGAAATCATTTTTAATTTTTAATTCATAATTTCTAATTAGAACACTGAATACCAGTAAATTAACTACCCATAACCACACCGAACCGCCCAGGAAGCCCGTGTACTCGTACCACTGCACCCAGCCGGGCGCGGCCGCGAAGCCATTGCCCAGCGTCAGCCAGGGCCAGGTGATGTCCCAGTGCAGGTGCAGCTGCTCGAAGGCAATCCAATACACCGGCAGTAGGGTGTAGCCCCAGCGGTAGCCCAGGCGCTTGTGCGTCTGGCGGAAAGCCATGAGCGGCAGGCACATCAGCAGCGCGTTCAGGACCACGGCGGCGATGCCGGCGGGCAGGCTGGCGTAGCTTACCCACCAGGTAGTGAGGGCGTTCCAGAGCAGTAGCAGCAGGTAGGTATGCGCAAACACGCGCCCCTTGCGCGCGCCCTCCCGCGTGAGGCGACGCTCCAGCAGTAGATAGGGCACCCAGGCCACGAACAGCAGCGGCACCGTGAGGGCGGTAGGCCAGGGCATCCAGCCGGCGCACAGCAGCAGGCCGCCGAGCACGGCCAGCGCGGCGGGCGGCAACCCGCCGGGGCTAGTCTTCGGACTCGGACTCATCATCGGCATCGTGGTCGCGGCGGTAGTATTGGTCATCGCGGCCGGGGCGGGGCTCGCGGGGGGGCGGGACAAGGTTTCCTTCGACGACAACGACAATTTCTCCTTTAATGGTGGGCCGGGCCGCGAAGTCAGCCTCCAGGCTGGCCAGCGTGCCGGTCACGGTTTCTTCAAACAGCTTGGTGAGCTCGCGGCTGACGGAGGCCGGCCGCGCCGGCCCCAGCACTTCGGCCAGCTGCCCCAGCGTCTTCACAATGCGGTGCGGCGACTCGTAGAAAATCATGGTGCGGGTTTCCTGGGCCAGCTGCAGCAGGCGCGTCTGCCGCCCCTTCTTCACCGGCAAAAAGCCTTCGAAGGTGAACCGCTCGGCCCCGAAGCCCGATTTGAGCAGCGCCGGCACGAAGGCCGTGGCCCCGGGCAGGCACTCCACGCCCAGGCCCTGGGCCAGGCACTCGCGCACCAGCAAAAAGCCGGGGTCGGAGATGCCCGGCGTGCCGGCGTCGGACACGAGGGCCATGGTTTCGCCGGCGGCCAGCCGGGCCAACAGGCGCGGCACCTGCTGGTGCTCGTTGTGCAGGTGGTAGGAGAGGAGGGGCTTCTTGATGCCCAAATGCTGCAGCAGGCGGCCGCTGGTGCGGGTATCCTCGCAAAGCACCGTGCCCACCTCGCCCAGCACGCGGATGGCCCGCAGCGTAATGTCTTCCAGATTGCCGATGGGCGTGGGCACGAGGTATAAAACCGTGGGAGTGGGCATGGGGCAAAGGTAGACGCTATGCTTAAGGAAGAATTAAGAACGAGGAATGAAGCATTAGAAAAGCAGCCAGGATAACTGAAGTTCCTCATTCCTCATTAAGCGTAGTGTAGCGGGCTGCCACGGCATCAATGGCGGCCGCCAGTCGGTGGTCGCGGGCCGTCACAATATTGCCCGCGTCGTGGGTGCGCAGGCGGAATTCGACCACGTTGTACTCGTTGCTGAACCAGGGGTGATGGTCGAGCCGCTCGGCTTCGGCGGCCACTTCGGTGAGGAAGGCAAAGGCCGTGCGGAAGTCCGGGAACCGGAAGGTGCGCGTCAGACTATCGTGGAGGGGTAACCACACGGTTTTTGCTATATTTAGGGAGTTGAAAGCCTGGTCGGCCCGGCCGCCGGGCAAAACCCAAACCGTCAAACCAAAGTACACCCTTCTCGATACTTTCTCATCCCCAACACCTCCCGTTCCATGGCCATCGACCCCAACAACCGCCCCATCCGCGTCATCAACGACGACACGACCAACGAAGAAATGGAAGCCGGCCACCACATCCCCAACGCCGACCCGCCCAAGAATGAGGCCGCCCGCGGTGGCTTTGGCAACCGCGATGGCAAGGAGGGCTTCGGCTCCGATACGTCGGGCGGCTCTACCGCCGTCGGCGTGAACGAAACGGCCGACAACATGAGCCCGCCCAAAGACAACATGCGCTCGGAGGACGAAGGCCGCGACGACCGCGCCAACCAGGACCTGCCGCCGCTCGACGACTACACCGATACCATCGTGCCCAGCGGCCGCCCCGTCGATGAGCTCGACGCCCACGACCGCCGCCCCGGCGTGGACGAAATGCTGAACCCCAACTCCCACGTGGGCATGGGCCAGATGGAGCCCAAGCCCCTGAAGCCCATCACCGGCACCGATACCAACGCCGAGCTCACCGACCCCAACGCCACCGATACGGCCATTGACCAGTAGGCCCGGACTGACGCTGCTTAACGGATGTTTCGCTGATTGAATCTGGCCCTGACTACTGAAGTCAGGGCCTTCTTTTTGACGGGTTTGGCTGTCAGATTTTCGGCACCGGAAAAATCCCCGCTGATTCCTGCTGGCCCGCCGGCTACCTTGCCCCGCTCATAAATCAGCGAAATCACGGTTAATCACCCCTAATCAGCGATGCGCTACGCTACGACCGACCTGCACGGCTGCCTGCACACCTTCCGCCGCCTCGTGGAAGATGAGCTGCGCCTGACCCGCGCCGACGAGTTCT
>JALYUH010000494.1 GCA_030853985.1 Bacteroidota bacterium
AGCAGTACCTGCGCAACGAAGCCGTGCGCCTTTCCAGCGTGGTGGCCGACGTGGCCGAGGAACTCGATGACCGCCGCCAGCAGCGCGACATTGCCCTCGAAGTGGACCTGACCGGCCCCGACGAGCGCCCCCACGCCAACGCCAGCCTGCTGCACACGCTGCTGCGCAATCTGCTTTCCAACGCCATCAAATACAACCGGGAGGGCGGGCGCATCCGGATATTGGGCCGCGCCACGGCCAACGGTGGCTACACCCTGCAGGTGGCGGACACCGGCCCCGGCATCGCGGCCGAGAACCTGCCGTTTCTGTTCGACCGGTTCCGGCGCTTTCAGGGCAGCGCGCCCAACTCGCCCGAGGGCTACGGCCTGGGCCTGCCCATCGCCCAAACCATTGCCACCTTTCACGGGGCCACGCTGCGGGCCGAGTCGGAGCTGGGCCAGGGCACCAGTTTCATCCTCGATTTCCAGCCTTCGGCGAAGTTGGTGGCGGGGTTCATGCCGGCTTCATAGGGTGCGCGCTAGCTTCGGGCCTTGATTACTCAACCCGTACTTATTTTGCTTAGATTACTGTTGGTCAGCTTGCTGCTGCTGCTGCTGCTGGTAGCCCTTGGCACCGAAGTAGCCGCGCTGCGCCACAAGCCCCAGCCCGCGGCCGGCCCGCTGGCCGCGCCCGTGGTCGTGCGCAAGTCATCGGCAGTACCCGCGCCGCGCCGCAGCGTGCACGCGGTGCGGCACCGGGCCGGGTAGCCGGTTATTTGCTGCTAATAAAAAAAAACGTCCTGCTGAGTTGGTCGAAGCGTCCTTACCGTGCAGCGTACACCATTCGATTGGATTGCTTCGGTGACCGAGCTGCTCCGACCAGCTCGGCAGGACGGCTCGTTGCTGACTTCTTCCACTACTTTCCCGTCCTCAGTTCTGGTTGGCTACGCCGTAATCTTCCGACGCAATGGGCTGGGGCGGCGCGGCGGCATCGCCGGGCGCGGGCAGCGGCAGCGCCCACTGCTGGCTAAGGTGGGCGAGGCCGTGCGCGGCCGTGAGGTCGAACTGGCAGGGCACGATGGATATGTAGTTGTTGGCCAGCGCCCATTCGTCGGTATCGGTGCCGGGGTCGAGGTTTTCGAAGGTGCCCATCAGCCAGTAGTAGGGGCGCTGGTAGGGGTCGAGGCGGCGGTCGAATTTCTCGGCCCACTTGGCGCGAGCCTGGCGGGCCAGGCGCAGGCCGGCAATGGGCGTGTCGGAATTCTTGGGGATGTTGACGTTGAGGGCAGTGCCGGCGGGCACGCCATTTTCGAGGGCGTGGCGGCATATTTGAGTCACCCACTCGGTGACGTGCGAGAAGTCAGCATTCGGCCCGTACTCGCAAAGCGAGAAGCCGATGGCGGGCAGGCCCTCGATGGCTGCCTCGATGGCCGCCGACATCGTGCCCGAGTACAGCACGTTTACCGAGGCGTTGGAGCCGTGGTTGATGCCGGACACCACGAGGTCGGGCGTGCGGTCCTGCAAAATGTAGTGCTTGGCGATTTTCACGCAGTCGGCCGGGGTGCCCGAGCACTCGTAGGCTTCGACCTCGGGGCCGAAAATCGGGTTTTTGTTGAGGCGCAGGGCGCTGCCGATGGTGATGGCGTGGCCCATGCCCGACTGCGGCGAATCGGGGGCGACGACCACGACTTCGGCCCCGAGGGCCAGCACGGTTTCGACGAGGCAGCGGATGCCGGGGGCGGTGATGCCGTCGTCGTTGGAAACGAGAATAAGGGGGCGCGGGCGGGCAGCGGACATGGGCAAAGGGGATTTGAAGGAGTTGCGTAAAGGTAGGCGGCTGAGAAAACTCCCCTCCATTCTTTGAGGCGGGGAGGTTCGCGTGAAGCGCGGACGGGGGCGGTTAGAGCGTTGAACAGCGCAAAACGGGTTTCGTTCGGGAAGTAGCTTCCCGGCACCCCACGGCCTAACCGCCCCAGCCGGCGCTTCGCACCGGCGTCCCCTCCTTAAAAAAGGAGGGGAGTTTGCCCGACTGTCTACTTTTGCACCCATGCTCAATGCTCTCCTCGCTTTCCTCATGGCCCTCGCTCCCACCCCGCCCGTCCCCGCGCCCGCCTGGCGCACGCCCTTCGAAAACGACCCCAAGGGCAACACCACGACCACCTACGCCGAGTGCATCGGCTACTACCAGAAGCTGGCCGCCGCCTATCCGGCCCACCTGCACCTGGCCGAAGCCGGCCCCACCGACAGCGGCCAGCCCCTGCACGAAGTGGTGCTGAGCGCTGACGGCGATGCCGACCCGGCCAGCACCCGCCGCAAAAATCGGCGCGTGCTGTTCGTCCAGAATGGCATTCACCCCGGCGAGCCGGAGGGAATCGATGCGAGCATGATGCTGGCCCGGGACCTAATGCAGCAGAAGTCGCTGGGGAAGCTGTTGGAGAATGTGACGGTGGTTATCGTGCCCGTGTACAACATCGACGGCATGCTGAACCGCAACTCGACTACCCGCGTGAACCAGAACGGGCCGGCGGCCTACGGCTTCCGGGGCAATGCCCGGCACCTCGATTTAAACCGCGACTACATCAAGCAGGAATCGCGCAATGCGCGCTCGTTCGCGGCGCTGTTCCAGAAGTGGCAGCCCGATGTGTTCGTGGAAACGCACACCTCCAACGGCGCCGACTACCAGCACACGATGACCCTCATTGCCACCCAGCACAGCAAGCTGGCCCCGGCGCTGGGCCAGTACCTGCAAAACCAGCTGCTGCCCGCGCTCTACCAAGGCATGGGGCAGAAAAAGTGGCCCATGACGCCCTACGTCGACTTTGAGGGCCCGACGCCCGAGAGCGGCCTGCGCGCCTTTCTCGAAACCCCGCGCTACTCCACGGGCTACGCGGCGCTGTTCAACACCATTGGCTTCATGCCCGAAACCCACATGCTGAAGGCCTTCGCGCCCCGCGTGCATG
>JALYUH010000226.1 GCA_030853985.1 Bacteroidota bacterium
CTGGCCGAGATGATTACCGAAATCACCAAAGCCCAGCTCATGGCCTGGCGCTTAGGCGTTTTGAAAAACGAAGGCAAAGCCACCAGCGCCCAAATCAGTATGGCCAAACGCAACAGCGTCGACATGGCCCTGCACGTCGCCCGCGAAGCCCGCCAGATTCACGGCGGCATGGGCATCACCGGCGAGTACCCCATCATGCGCCACATGATGAACCTGGAGTCGGTGATTACCTACGAGGGCACCCACGACATTCACCTGCTCATCACGGGCGCGGATATTACGGGGATTCAGGCGTTTAAGTAGGGCTTGCTAACCTGTTAAAAAACCGCTGTTCTATCGATTGGAACAGCGGTTTTTTTATGATATTTCATCCATGCAAAATCGTGTCTTCTTACTATTATTGCTGGTTTGTGGCTTTCAGCAATGCATTGCGCAGCAGATACTCGATAAGCTGACGTACCAGTTAGCCAACGATATGCTGATGGATTTGCATCCGCAAACAAACCCAGTGATAATACGCGGTAGTTGTGGGAATTATCAGGTGCAACGGTCCAGGCCTGTCAGTGGAGACAATTCGTTGCTCTTGGTAAATCAGGCCAGTTCCGTAGGGGCCAGGGCCGTCGAAGAAATGGTATCAGCTTGCAGCGGCACGCCCGAGAGGGATGCAATGTTGAAATACTTTAACAAAGCCGATATAAACTATATGCGGAGCCAGGTTTCGATGGCCAAACAGTTCGTCTTTAACCAAAAGGGCATCAAGCAGGCAGGGGTTAAAATAGTCATGTTGGATACTCTCGTAGCATTGAACAAGCGACTTGGTTGGCGAGCCGCCGATACTTTGCAGCAGCGCTACGGTAGCCGCCGCGTCTATGGAATTGGGGGATTATTGTTTTCGTTAGACCACCGAAAGGCGTTAGCAGTAGTGAGTACTGATGATGGTTGGAACGTGTATTTGTACGAAAACACCGGTTCTGCTTGGTACAGAAAAGCTACGTTGCAAAATGGCGTGTGCTAACGCTGCACAAGCTGGGAATAAGTTAAACCCACCGCCCGTGCCGTAATTTGGCCCCATGATGAAAGTCGTCCCTGCTTCCGAACCCCTCGTGCTGCTCGAATGCCTCGTGGCCGGCACCTCGCACCGCCCCAACCTGGAAAAGTATGAGCCCAAGCTGAAAATCGGCCAGGCCCTGCACCTGAGCCGCGAAGCCGACAACCACTATGACGACTGGGCCGTGCAGGTGCACACCGCCCCCGCCACCGACCCGGCCAACGTGTGGCTTGGCTACCTGCCCGAAGGCCGCAACGAAACCGTGGCCCGGTTGCTCGATGCCGGCAGGCACCTCTCGGCCCGTCTCAACCACAAATCGTGGGAAACCGACTGGCTGCATCTCGATATTGAAGTGCTGCTGCACGAGTAGGTTACAATACGAATTGATAAGAACGTCATGCTGAGCGCAGGCGAAGCATCTCTACCGCGTAACTAATCTTAATTGTAAGGAATAGTATTGCGGTAGAGATGCTTCGCCTGCGCTCAGCATGACGTTCTTTGTATAGTGCGTTTTTTCTGCTGATTCACGGAGCTTTTTTGCCCTCGATACGGTTACTCATTAGCTTAGCAAGCGCCGACCAATCATTTTAGTAATATTATTATGCGCGAAGCCTTTCTCTCCGGCGGCACCGACGGGTTTGATGCCACCGACAAGGACATCGACAAAGCCCTGCGCCCGCTTAGTTTCGACGATTTTACGGGCCAGGACAAGATTCTGGAAAACCTGAAAGTGTTTGTGGCCGCCGCCAAGATGCGCGGCGATGCGCTCGACCATGTGCTGCTGCACGGCCCTCCCGGCCTGGGCAAAACCACGCTCTCGCACATCATCGCCAACGAACTGGGCTCCAATATTAAGATGACCAGTGGCCCGGTGCTCGACAAGCCCAGCGACCTGGCCGGCCTGCTCACCAACCTGGAGCCGCACGATGTGCTGTTCATCGACGAAATCCACCGCCTCAACCCCGTGGTGGAAGAGTACCTGTACTCGGCGATGGAGGACTACCGCATCGACATCATGCTCGATTCGGGCCCGAATGCCCGCTCGGTGCAGATTTCGCTGTCGCCCTTCACGCTGGTGGGAGCTACCACGCGCTCGGGTATGCTCACGGCCCCGTTGCGGGCGCGCTTCGGCATCTCGGCCCGCCTCGAATACTACGACTCGAAGCTGCTGACGACGATTGTGAAACGCTCGGCCGAGATTCTGGGCACGCCCATTCACGCCGATGCGGCCTACGAAATTGCCCGCCGCTCGCGCGGCACGCCCCGCATTGCCAACAACCTGCTGCGCCGCACCCGCGACTTCGCCCAGATTAAGGGCGACGGTACTATTACGGTCGAAATCGCGCAGTTCGCGCTGAATGCGCTGGACGTGGACGCCCGCGGTTTGGATGATATGGACAAGCGCATTCTCACCACCATTATCGATAAGTTTAAGGGTGGGCCGGTGGGCATCAGCACCATTGCCACGGCTTGCGGTGAGGAAGGCGAAACCATTGAGGAAGTGTACGAGCCCTTCCTGATTCAGGAAGGTTACATTAAGCGCACCTCGCGCGGCCGCGAAGCGACTGAAGCGGCTTACCAGCATCTGGGCCGCCTGCTGCCGCAAAACATGCGCGGCAACAACGGCAGCTTGTTTGACGAGATAACGTCGTAACGCGGTACTAGGGACTCTGCGAGTCCGCGCATTGAGTGAACCCACCCACGCGCGGACTCGCAGCGTCCCCAATACATACCACGGAACGCGCCGCCCCCAGCGGCGCGTTTCCTGTTTCTTTGCACCTCAGTTTCCTCGTTGCCCATGCTTCTCCAGTCCCAATGGGCTCCCTTCATCAAGCGTCGCGCAGCCGAGCTGGGTTTCATGGCCTGCGGCATTTCCCGGGCCGAATTCCTGGAAGAGGAAGCGCCGCGCCTCGAAACTTGGCTCACGCGCCGCATGAACGGCAAGATGGGCTACATGGAAAACCATTTCGACAAGCGCCTCGACCCGCGCCTGCTGGTGGATGGGGCTAAATCGGTGATTTCGCTGCTGCTCAACTACTACCCCGCGCCCGAAACCAAACAGCCCGACTATACCCTCAAAATCAGCAAATACGCATACGGGCGCGACTACCACATCGTCATCAAAGA
>JALYUH010000009.1 GCA_030853985.1 Bacteroidota bacterium
CCCTGGGCGTGTGGCGCGAGGTGTTGGGCGAGCCCGAACCCGAGCCGGAACGCCAATACGTTGAGTGGGGCTGGGTGGGTGGGGCGGCCGCCATTCTATTTCTTTTTTGGCTCGATGATACGCCGCCCTCATTCCGGGCACGCCTGTTATTATTCACTTACACCGGCCTGCTCAGTGCGATGGTATTTCTACGGCCGCCCGCTGCCCAATAAGCCGAAGACTTCGTTTCGTCCTTTGCCGCTTCCTTATGGCCCATCCTTCTGCCGACACCTCGGCCCTGGCGCGCATCTGGCTGCTGCTGGAGCACCACCGGCCGCAGCAGGCGGCCCGGCGGGCCCGCCAGTGCCTGGCCGCCAACAGCGCCCTGGTACACCAGTGGCGCGGCCAGCTGCTGCGCCAGCGCTGCCAGCCCCACCAGGCCGCGCGCCACCTCACCGAAGCCCTAATCCCCGTACTGCAATAGGCCCGACTGCCGCAGCAGCGGCCCACCTGGCTGACGTACCTGCACCAAAAAAGGCAGTGCGACTGGAGCACCGGCCTGCCGGTGAGCTGGGCAGGCCCATTCTTAGGTATTCTGATGCCGTTTTTTGGGCTGCGCGGCTGGTGGCAAACGCGAACTGACCCATTGTTTCGGGGCCAGGTTCCCGGGCAGCGCCGGGTGTTAGCGCGAAAGTGGGCGACAACTGGAGCAGTAATAGCTTCGTTAGGCGTAATAGGTTACGCTTGCCTGTCCGCCGGCATCCATCTGTCCATTATGATTTTAAAGCGGTTTCGAGCTTCGTGCTACTATCCACGAACCTCGAAACCGCTTTGAGCTTGCTAATACCCTTACGCATGCTGGAAATCGGGGCAATGATAAGGTCGAAACTGAGCTAGCGACGCGGCAACCCAACCAGCCGGCTAGCACCAACTCGCGTCAGTTGCCCCTACTTCCCCCGTTTCCAGCGGTAGTATTTACGATACCAGGGCGAGGTTTTTTTGAACAGACTGCTAGTTGACTCGTGCGGAAATATGTTCACCCGAAACACCTGCATGCGGTCGTCTTCGATGGTGAGGCCGCCGGTGTCGGTAGCAATGCCAAGGGCGAAGCCGGCAGTGCGTACGGCGTTTTTCAGGTCGTCGCTCAGGTCGCCGAAGGGGTAGGCGAAGCTCACGATTTCGGTTTGCAGCGCGGTTTCCAGGGCCGCTTTACTGCGGCTGATTTCGGCGGTGGCCTCGGCCAGCGGCAGGGTACTGAGGCGCGGGTGGCGCATGGTGTGGGCCCCAATTTCCCAGCCGGCGGCCACGAAAGCGCGCTTTTGCGCCGCGTTCATAATGTTGGCGCGCGGCTCAGTGGGGTCGGCGTCCACGTCCCAATAGTTGTAGCGCACCTCAAAATCGCCGAGCAGGTAGAGCACGCCCCGGTAGCCGTATTGCTGCATGAGAGGCAGCAGGTTGGTGTAGTTATCGAGGTAGCCATCGTCGAAGGTGAGGATGAGGGGACGGGCGGGGAAATTGCGCAGCGGCAGCTCGCCGCTGGCGTATTTCAGGTAATCGGCGAAGGTGATGGGCGTTAGCTTCCGCTTTTTGAAATAAGCCAGATGCCTAGCGAAGTTCTCCTTCGTGACGTAAATCTGGTGTTTGGTGGCCAGCGGCGCATCGGGGATTTTGTGGTACATCAGCACCGGCACGTAGCCGATGCCCGCCTTTTGCAGGCGGGCGGCCTGGTAGGTTTCGAGCACGCGGGCGGCCACCGTGGCCAGGTCGTAGCGGGCGCGCACCTGCCGGCGCAGGGCCGCCGCCACCAGTTGCGGCGCGCGCAGAAAAGCCCGCGCATCGGCCAGCAGAGCCCCAAAATCGACCTCCGTGCCCGCCTGCCGGGCCGAAATATCGCCGAAGTTGGAAGCCGCCGCCGCCGCCAGCGTTGCGGCGGTTACCAGTCCCGCGTAGCTGGCCTCGCCCAAGGCCAGCACCGGCCGGCCCGCGCCCAGTGCCTCAATGGCCACCCGCCCGGCCCCCAGCACCAGCGTGGTGCGGGCCAGCCAGCCGGCCACGTCGGTGGTGAACCCGACGACTTCCAGCCGCTCGCCAAACTCGCTTTGCAGCTGCGCCAGGGCCGTTTTGCCCGCCGCCGGCAACTGCTCCAGCTCGCCCCCGATAAGCGCCACCCGCAACGCCGGAAACTCGCGCAGCAGCACCGGAAACACCTGCGCCAACAGGGCCGCCGCCCGCTCCCCTTTCCCCCCGTTGAAGCGCCCGATAAACGCCAGCCGAAAGGGCCGGCTCCATGAGGCATCAGGCATGAGGGATGAGGCAGTATCCTCATCGTTCCTCCATTCTTCATTCCTCATTTCTGGTTCTTCTTCGGGCGCAGCGAACGCCACGCCGTTGGGAATGGCCACGATTTTGGGGGCCGCCATCTTCACTTCGCTGATTAAATGAGCCCGCAGGTTCTCGCAAACGGCAATGACCTTGTCGCCGTACACATCAAACAGCGAAGTGGAAGCGTGCAGGTGCTGGCGGCCATGCACGGTACTCACCAGGGGCACCGGCAGGCCGCGCAGCGCGAAGTAGCTCACCCAGCTGGCGGCGCGCGAGTGGCAATGCACCACATCAATATTTTCGCGTTGCACGAGCTGCCGGATGAGACGAGCGTTGCGCAGGCGCTGGCCGTAGCGGCGGTTCACGATGGGCGCTTTGAGCTGCGTGGCCCCGGTGGGCAGCTGGTCCGAATCGGATAGCAGCCACACGGCGTGGCCTTGGGCGCGGTGCGCCTCGGCCAGCTGCACGGCGTAGGCTACCGAGCCCGCAAAAAACTCAGCCGACAAAACGTGGAGGATGCGCATGCGGCAAAGGTATTGCCGAGTTGATAGGGTGTGAGGGTTTTTAGGGCATGACGGTATTTACTCCTACCCCCATGCCCTAAAAACCCTACCCCCAGGCCCGGCCGGCCACGTTGTCCATGTATTTTTGGCCGTTGCCGGTGTTCAGAAGCAGGATGTTTTCGTGGGGCTGAATTTCGCCGCTGGCCAGCAGCTGGCGGGTGGCCGTCCAGACCGCGCCGCCTTCGGGGGCCACGAACAGGCCTTCGTGCTGGCCCAGGTCGCGCATGCCGGCCAGCATGCCTTCCTCGCTCACGCTCACCACGGTGCCGTTGGACTCGCGCAGGACGCGCAGCATCAGGGCTTCGCCCAGCGGGTGGGGCACGGCCAGGCCGTTGGCCAGCGTGGCGCGGCCCTGGTAGGCGTGGCAGTTGGGCTGGCGGCCCTCATAGGTTTCGAGCAGCGGGCAGCAGTTTTCGGCCTGCACGGCCACCATGCGGGGCAACTGCATGTCGGGCGCGAGCCAGCCGAGCTGCTTCATTTCCTGAAAGGCTTTCCAGATGCCGATGAGGCCGGTGCCGCCGCCGGCTGGGTACAGCAGCACGTCGGGCAGCGTCCAGCCGAGCTGTTCGGCAATTTCGTAGCCCATGGTTTTCTTGCCTTCGAGGCGATAGGGCTCCTTCAGGGTCGAGATGTCGAGCAGCGCGCCGTTGGCGTTACGCTGGCGCACGCGGGCTCCGCAGTCGCTGATGAGGCCATCGACGAGCTCCACTTCGGCGCCGTACCAGTAGCATTCCTCTTTGAAAGCGGCGGGGGTGTGGCGGGGCATCACCACCACGGCTTTGAGG
>JALYUH010000015.1 GCA_030853985.1 Bacteroidota bacterium
ATCGAACCATCAAGAAAGTTGCCGTGCTCGGCTCCGGCGTTATGGGCTCGCGCATTGCCTGCCACTTCGCCAACATCGGCGTGCAGGTGCTGCTGCTCGACATCGCCCCCAAAGAGCTGCTGCCCGACGAGGAGAAAAAGGGCCTCAAGCTCGACGCGCCAGCCGTGCGCAACCGCATCGTGAATGCTGCGCTGCAGGCCGCAATCGTTGCCAACCCCTCGCCGCTGTATCGCAAAGCCGACGCCAGCCGCATCAAAACCGGCAACTTCGACGACAACCTGAAGGACATTGCCACCTGCGATTGGACGATTGAGGTCGTGGTGGAGCGGCTTGATATCAAAATGAGCTTGTTCGAGCGCGTGGAGCAGTTTCGTAAGAAGGGCACGCTGATTACGAGCAACACCAGCGGCATTCCGATTCATCTGATGACGGAAGGCCGCTCGGATGATTTCAAGAAGCATTTCTGCGGCACGCACTTCTTCAACCCGCCCCGCTACCTGAAGCTGCTCGAAATCATCCCGACCCCGGACACCGACCCGGCCATTACGGATTTCCTGCTGCACTACGGCGACCTGTACCTGGGCAAAACCACGGTATTGGCCAAGGACACGCCGGCCTTCATCGCCAACCGCGTGGGCGTGTTCGCCATCATGGATGTGCTGCGCATCATGCAGGAGCTGGGCCTCACGGTGGAGGAAGTCGACAAACTGACCGGCCCGATAATCGGGCACGCCAAATCGGCCACCTTCCGCACCTCGGACGTGGTGGGCCTCGATACGCTGATGAACGTGGCCAACGGCCTGGCCCAGGGCCTGCCCAACGACGAGGCCAAAGCCGTGTTCGCGCTGCCTGAGTTTCTGAAGAAAATGGGCGAGAATAAGTGGCTGGGCGACAAAACCGGCCAGGGCTTCTATAAGAAAGTGAAGGGCGAAGGTGGCAAATCGGAGATTCAGGCGCTGGATTTAAGTACCCTCGAATACAAGCTGGGCACTAAGGTGAAATTCGCGACCTTGGAGCTGACGAAGGCCATGGAAACCCTCGCGCCCCGTTTTGCCGTGCTCATCACGGGCAAGGACAAGGCTGGCGAATTTTATCGCAAGAGCTTCGGCAGCCTGTTTGCCTACGTGAGCAACCGCGTGCCCGAAATCACCGATGCGCTGTATAAGATTGACGACGCTCTGCGCGCCGGCTTCGGCTGGGAAATGGGTCCGTTCGAAACCTGGGATGGCGTTGGCGTGCAAAAAGGCATCGAGCTGATGCAGGCCGAAGGCAAGCAGCCGGCCGCCTGGGTAACCGAGATGCTGGCCGCCGGCCACAGCACCTTCTACAAGGTGAACGACAAGGGCGCGAAGGAATTCTACGACGCCGAGAGCAAGAGCTACCAGCCCGTGCGCGGCGTCGAGAACTTCATTATTCTCGACAACCTGCGCGCTACCGGCAAGGTGCTGTGGAAAAACTCCGGTGCTTCGGTCATTGACCTCGGCGACGGTATTCTGAACGTGGAGTTTCACTCGAAGATGAACTCGCTGGGCCAGGACGTGATTCTGGGTCTGCTGAAAGGTGTGGAGATGGCCGAAGCTGGCTATCGCGGCCTTGTAGTGGGCAACGACGCGCCGAACTTTTCGGCCGGCGCCAACCTGGGCCTCGTGTACATGCAGGCCTTGGAGCAGGAGTTCGACGAGCTGAACATGATGATTCAGCAGTTCCAGCAGGCCATGATGCGGATGCGCTACAGCAGCATTCCAGTGGTGGGCACCCCACACGGCCTCACCCTCGGTGGTGGCTGTGAGCTGAACCTGCACTGCGACCGCGTGGTAGCGGCCGCTGAATCCTACATTGGCCTCGTGGAATTCGGCGTGGGCCTGATTCCCGGCGGCGGCGGCACCAAGGAAATGACCCTGCGCACGGCGGCTAAGTACGAAGACGGCGAGCCCGAATTCAACCTGCTGCGCAATACCTACATGACCATCAGCACGGCCAAGGTTTCGACCTCGGCTGCCGAAGCTTTCGACCTGGGCTTCCTGCGCCGGGGCGATGAAATTGTGTTGAACTCGAACCGCGTTATCGCCCAGGCCAAAGCCGCCGCGCTCGATTTGGCTGATGCCGGCTATACCCAGCCGATGCAGAAAACCAACATCAAGGTGCACGGCAAGGGTGCGCTGGCCATGTTTAAAACCGGCGTGTACGCCATGCAGCAGGGCAACTACATCTCGACCCACGACCAGCTCATTGCTGATAAACTGGCCTACGTGATGTGCGGCGGCGACTTGTCGTCGCCCACCGAAGTGAGCGAGCAGTACCTGCTGGACTTGGAGCGCGACGCCTTCCTGTCGCTGTGCGGCGAGCGCAAAACGCTGGAGCGGATTCAGTCGATTCTCACGACGGGTAAGCCGCTGCGTAACTAGCGGAGTAGGGGCGGGGGCCTGCCCCCGCCCGGACGCTCGCACTATTGAAAATAAGTCGTTCAACGACGGGCGGGGCTAGGCCCTACCGGGTACGACCCCGCCCCAACACCTACTCATCAATGTCTAGCAATAACACCGCATATATCGTAGCCGGCTACCGCACGGCCGTGGGCAAAGCCCCCCGCGGCGGTTTCCGCTTCACCCGGCCCGACGACCTCGCCGCCGCCGTCATTAAGCACCTCGTAGCCCAGGTGCCCGCCCTCGACCCCACGCGGATTGACGACGTTATTGTCGGTAATGCCGTGCCTGAGGCCGAGCAGGGCCTGCAAATGGGCCGTCTGATTTCGCTGCTGGCCCTGCCCATCAACGTCCCTGGCCTCATCGTGAACCGCTACTGCGGCTCCGGCGTCGAAACCATCGCCATGGCCGTGGGTAAAATCACGGCCGGCATGGCCGACTGTATCATCGCGGGCGGCACCGAGAGCATGAGCCTGGTGCCCACCGTGGGCTGGAAAACCGTGCCCAACTACAAGCTGGCCAACGAGCACCCCGACTACTACATGGGCATGGGCCTCACCGCCGAAGCCGTGGCCAACGACTACAAAATCTCGCGCCAGGACCAGGACGAATTCTCCTACAACTCGCACCAGAAGGCCATCAAAGCCATTCAGGGCGGCAAGTTTGCCAAGAGCATTGTGCCCGTCACGGTAGAAGAAACCTACGTGGACGCCGCCACTGGCAAGAAGAAAACCCGCTCCTACGTGGTCGATACCGACGAAGGCCCGCGCGCCGACACTTCGGTAGAAGCCCTGGGCCGCCTGCGCCCCGTGTTCGCCGCCAACGGCAGCGTCACGGCCGGCAACTCCTCCCAGACTTCCGACGGGGCGGCCTTCGTGCTCGTGATGTCGGAACGCCTGGTGAAGGAGTTGAACTTGGAGCCAATCGCCCGCATGGTGAATTACGCCTCCGAAGGCGTCGACCCGCGCATCATGGGCATGGGTCCCATCAAAGCCGTGCCGAAAGTCCTCAAGCAAGCCGGCCTCAAACTCGACGACATTGACCTGTTCGAGCTGAATGAAGCCTTCGCCTCGCAGTCGCTGGCCGTGGTGCGCGAACTCGGCATCGACCCCGAAAAGCTGAACGTGAACGGCGGCGCCATTGCCCTGGGCCACCCGCTGGGCTGCTCCGGCGCGAAACTCTCGATTCAGCTTTTCGACGAGTTGCGCGAGCGCGGCAAGAAGTACGGTATGGTCACGGCTTGCGTGGGCGGCGGCCAAGGCGTCGCCGGCATCTACGAGCTGCTGAAGTAGCCGTCGTTGTTTAGCCAATCGTCATGCTGAACGCAGTGAAGCATCTCGCGTGCAGCAGTAATCAATCTTGATTGCAACGAAGCGAGCGAGATGCTTTGGCTGCACTCAGCATGACGTTTGACGAAAAGAAAACCCCGCTCATCCGGGGTTTTCTTTTTGCAAAGTAGTAGGCGTGCCTAACATATTTTTTGTATCTTGCATCACCAAATCGCTGGCCTCGTTGTTTCTCTAAATAGTAGGCTAGCCTAACACTTTTAACTCCACCCTCCACCCCAACCGTCATGGAAGTAACACAGCAAGCCAGCCTGAAGGGCGGCGAATTCATCATCAAGCCGACCGATGCCCAGAGCGTCTTCACCCCGGCCGACTTCACCGAGGAGCAGAACATGATGCACCAGACGTGCGTCGATTTCGTGCAAACGGAGGTTTCGCCCCTGCTCGAGCGCCTCGACAACCAAGAAGAAGGCCTCATGCGCGGCCTGATGGAGAAAGCCGGCCAGCTCGGCCTGTTCGGCGTGAGCGTGCCCGAGCAGTTCGGTGGCCTCGACATGGACTTCCCCACCGCCCTGCGCGTGACCGAAGGCGTGGGTGGCGGCCACTCGTTCCCGGTAGCCTTCGCGGCCCACACCGGCATCGCCCTGCTGCCCATCCTCTACTTCGGCAACGACGAGCAGAAGGCCAAGTACTTGCCCGGCCTCACCGATGGCTCGCTGATGGGCGCGTACTGCCTCACCGAGCCAGGTTCGGGCTCCGACGCGCTAGGTGCCAAAACCAAAGCCGTCCTCAACGCCGAAGGCACGCACTACGTGCTGAACGGCCAGAAAATGTGGATTACCAACGCCGGTTTCGCCGACGTGTTCATCGTGTTTGCCCAGATTGACGGCGACAAGTTCACCGGCTTCATCGTGGAGAAAACCACGCCCGGCCTGACCCTCGGCAATGAGGAACATAAGATGGGTATTAAGGGCAGCAGCACCCGCCAGGTGTTCCTGACCGATGCGCAGGTGCCCAAGGAGAACGTGCTGGGCGAGATTGGCAAAGGCCACCTTATCGCCTTCAACGTGCTGAACATCGGCCGCATCAAGTTGGCCGCCGCCTGCCTGGGCGCTACCAAAATGGGCGCTACCCAGAGCGTCCGCTACGCCAACGAGCGGGTGCAGTTCAAACTGCCCATCTCGAAATTCGGCGCGATTCGCTATAAGCTGGCCCAGCAGGCCATCCGCATCTACGCCGTCGAGTCGGCCATTTACCGTGCCGGTATGGACATCTACCGCATGGAGCAGCAACTCATGGCCGAAGGCAAAGGGGCTAACGAGGCCCTGTTGGGTGCCGCCCGCGAGTTTGCCGTGGAGTGCGCCATTCTGAAAGTGGAAGGCTCGGAAGTGCTTGACTACGTGGTGGATGAAGGCGTGCAGATTTACGGCGGCTATGGCTTCTCGGCCGACTACCCAATGGACCGCGCTTACCGGGATGCCCGCATCAACCGCATCTTCGAAGGCACCAACGAAATTAACCGCCTGCTGGCCGTTGACATGATTCTGAAGAAGGGCCTGAAGGGCGAAATCGACCTGATGGGCCCCGCCCAAGCCGTGCAGCAGGAGCTGTTGAGCATTCCGAGCATGAGCCAGGACGAGGAAACCGGCCTGTTCAGCAAGGAGCTGAAAACCATTGCCAACCTGAAAAAAGCCATCCTAATGGTAGCCGGTTCTGCCGTGCAGAAGTTCACCGCCACCCTGGCTAAAGAGCAGGAACTGCTGATGAACATCGCCGACATGAGCATCAAGGTATACATCGCCGAAAGCACCATCCTGCGCGTGGAGAAAGAAGCTTCGGTGAAAGGCGAAGAGGCCCTGGCCGTGCAGGCTGACATCGCCCGCGTGTACCTGGCCGACGCCGTGGACCTCGTGGAGAAAGCCGCTAAGGATGCCATCGGCAGCATGGCCGAGGGTGACGAGCAGCGCCTGTTGCTCATGGGCCTCAAGCGCTTCACTAAAGCTGAACTCATCAACGTGAAAGAGTCGCGCCGCCGCATCGCCGCCAAGCTGATTGAGGCGAACGAGTACGCATTCTAACAACCCAGCCATTCCAAGCGAAGCGAGGAATCTGAGTAACAAAAAGGCCGCTCCTGGTTTCAGGAGCGGCCTTTTTCGTAACGGCTGACTTGTGTCCTGCATGTTAGCTCATTTGCTACTTCACTACAATCTTATCGAGTTGAAGCGCCGCCGATTTTTTGCTTGGCCGGCTCACACCGATAATGGTTTTCTCGTTGAGCCAGGCGCTGAAATCTTTCACGTAAGCCAGCTGCTGGTCATCAGCTACGTTCAGCTTCAGGCGCTCGGGGGCACTGATAACACCGGTCTGGGCGTTTACGCGGCGCACGTAGAGGTCCGACTTCTTATTGATGTTTTCGAGGGTGAGCAGCTGCACGGTATTGCCAAACACGGCCGCCCGAAAGCCAATGCCGGTGTAGCTGTCGATGGCCGGGGCCACTTGGTCCTTCGCCACAATGCTGTGCCAGGTGGGCGCGCCAAACTCGTTGTAGCCAAACATATGCAGCTCGCGGGCGTGCACCGGGGCCTCGCTGCCGCCTTCCTCAAAATGCCGCTCGCCGATGACGACCAGCTGCTTCTCGGGCGTGAGGAGCATATCGGCCAGGTACACGTCGTCGAGGCGCTTGGCGTCGGTGCCACCGGCCTTGGCCACCTCGGCCAGGTACTCGGGCGTGAAGCGGAATTCGGGCGAAAACTTCATGTCGCCGTTGCCATTAAAGTCGAATTTCACCACTTTCAAACTGTAGTATTCGCCGGTGGCATAGTCGGCGCACAGCGCGGCGGCGTACAGGCTGCCGTCGCCGAGCACCGTGAATTTGGCGTCGCGCACCGTCACGGCCTTGCCACCAAACACGCCGCCCACTGGCACGCCCAGCACCTTAATTTCGGTAGAGGCCCCGGCTGGATAGCGGCGCACCGTCAGCTTCTTCATGCCTTCACTGATGAGCGTGACGTACTGCGTACCATCGTTGGCTACGTGCACCGCCGGCGAGAAAAAGTCGCCCAACGCCCGGAAATCGTAGTTCTTATCTTCAATCTTATTGCCGTTTTGGTCAAACAGCGTGGCGGCCATGCTCTTCACCTGCTGCTCGCGGGTGAAGTAGCGGAAGGCCAGCACCCGCGAACCATCGGGCGAAATGCTCACGCCCGGCCGGCGGTCGCGCGGGGCCACGGCCATCAGCACTTTGGGCGCCGCTTTCTGGCCGCCCTGCAGGTTCACGGGCACTAGCGTCAGGTTCTGGCCATTTTCATCCTTGTGGTGCAGCACCACCAGCGCCTGTTGCGTACCGCGCCCGAAAGCCTCCACCGTTTCGCCGGGATTGATGGGAATGGTGGTGCTCCACTGCTTTTTCAGGTCGGTATCGTAGCGTTCCACCGAGTAGCTGCCCGAGCTCTGGTGCGCCAGAATCACGAAGCCCGTACCGTCGGCCAGGGGCAGGGTTTTGCGCGGCACGCGCATGTCGTAGCGGTCGGCCCCTTGCTCGGGCAGGTAGCTGAACGGGGTCGACTTCACTTTCTGCGCCTGGGCCTCATTGGCACAAGGCAAGCCACCCAACAAACTCAACAGTAAGGCAAAGCGAGGTATAGAATTTTGGCGTCGCGTCATTGTAAAAAGAAAAATAAAAAGCAGGAAACGCGTCAAAAGTACCTGATTTGGTCTTGAGTCGCGCTAGTTTGGCCGGGTTATGGCTAGGCGTGGCAGGGCTGCTAACAAAAAAGTATTGGAGCGATAACAGTTTCTTGGCTATCCCCGTAAAGGGAGCCCGTTTACTTTGCAGTCAGTTAGCAAACTCAACCGGGGTCGCTCATAGTCAGCAAGTAAGCACTCAATTCACTGACCGCCAAAACCAGGGCATTGAACGAGTTTATTGGGTTTCTCAACGTTTTAATCGACTAAACTTCCGTCTCGTCGTACCTTTGCCGCCACGATATCTACTATTATTATGAAATCTCTGTTTAAGTTCGCTCTTTTATCCGCGCTTATCGTCGGCGGCAGGTTGGCCAAGCAACCGGCTCCGGCTACCGTGGCCAAGGCTACCGTAGTCCCGGCCAACAACGGGTCGATGGTACTGGTGCATCAAGTGCTCACTTCCGAGCCTGTACCGCCAGCCAAAGAGCAAAACCAGCCGCAACATAGTGGCAACGGCCTTATCGCCGAGCTGTTTTAGTTAGCCTGAAGAACGACTTTTTAAAGGTCGTTTTTTTTTGCCCGCCCCAAAACGCTTGCGGTGGGGTCTTAGCTAATCCGGCTCCAGTTCACGGCCGTGGCGGGCAGGCTTTCAATGTGATGGCGAATGGCCGCATTGGCCGGATTCACCAGGTTGGGGTCGTCGGCCAGAATGGTCTGCGCCGCCGCCCGGCTTTCGCTTAGGATGCGGCCGTCCTTGGCCAGGTCGGCAATCAGCAGGTCGAGCACGCCGCTTTGCTGTGTGCCCATCAGGTCGCCAGGGCCGCGCAGCTTCAGGTCGATGTCGGCAATTTCGAAGCCGTTGTTGGTGCGCACCATCGTTTCGAGGCGGGTACGGGCATCCTTGCTCAGCTTGAAGCCCGTCATCAAGATGCAATAGCTCTGGTCGGCCCCGCGGCCCACGCGGCCGCGCAGCTGGTGCAGCTGCGAAAGGCCAAACCGCTCAGCCGACTCAATCACCATCACCGAAGCGTTGGGCACGTTCACGCCCACCTCAATTACGGTGGTGGCCACCATAATCTGGGTTTCCTTCTTAATGAAGCGCTGCATCTCGTAGTCCTTCTCCTCGGCCTTCATACGCCCGTGTACGATGCTGATTTGCATTTCGGGAAAGGCCCGGCTCACGCTCTCGTAGCCGTCGGTCAGGTCCTTGTAGTCCATTGTTTCCGACTCCTCAATCAGCGGATACACGATGTACACCTGCCGGCCAATTTTCACCTGCTCCCGGATGAACTCGAACACTTTCAGGCGGTTGGCATCGAAGCGGTGCACCGTCACAATGGGTTTGCGGCCGGCGGGTAGCTCGTCAATCACGCTCACGTCGAGGTCGCCGTACAGCGTCATGGCCAGCGTGCGCGGGATGGGCGTGGCCGTCATCACCAGCACGTGCGGGATGATGTGCGGGTTTTTCTGCCACAGCTTCGAGCGTTGCGCCACCCCGAAGCGGTGCTGCTCGTCCATAATCGTCAGGCCCAGATTGCGGAACTGCACCACATCTTCGAGCAGGGCGTGGGTGCCCACCAGCATGTGCAGCGAACCATCGCGCAGGGCCTCGTGCAGCACGCGGCGGTCTTTCGTGCGGGTGCTGCCCGTGAGCTTGCCAATGCTGATGTCCAGCTCGTCGGCGTAGGCTTTCAGGCCCACATAGTGTTGGTCGGCCAGAATCTCGGTGGGGGCCATGATGCAGCTTTGCGCACCGTTGTCGGCCGCCATCAGCATGGCGATGAAGGCCACGATGGTTTTGCCCGAGCCCACGTCGCCCTGCAACAGCCGGTTCATCTGCCGGCCCGCGCAGAAG
>JALYUH010000037.1 GCA_030853985.1 Bacteroidota bacterium
GCCCTACTCAGTCCTTTTCCGTAGAATGCCGACGCTTGAATTCCCATCGACTCCACTGCCACTTATGCCCACCGCCGCCACCGCTCACCCCAAAACCCGCAAAAAGGCGCTTCCGCCGCAGGAGGAAGCCCACATCATCTACAAAGACCCCGCCCGCCAGGCCGAAATGGCGGGCCTACGCTACGCTACCGACCAGGGTCCCGGCCTCACCCGAAAGGCTACCCGGGCCGGTAAATTCAGCTATTATGATGCCCACGGTCAGAAAATCAGCGAAGCGAAAACGCTGGACCGCATTGGTAGCTTCGTGATACCGCCGGCCTGGACCAACGTGTGGATTTCGCCCTCGGCCACCACGCACCTGCAGGTAACGGGCCATGATGCGCTGGGCCGCAAGCAGTACCGCTACCACCCGGCCTGGGACGAAATGCGCAGTCTCACCAAGTTTTCGCGCCTGCGTACTTTTGGCGAGAAGCTGGGGCCGTTGCGCCAGCAGCTCAGCAAAGACCTGCGCCGTGCCGCCCTCGACCGCGAAAAAGTGGTGGCCCTGGTGATTACGCTCATGGACCAGTCGTTCATCCGGGTGGGCAACAAGGAATACGCCAAGAACAAGGGTGGCAAAAAGGCCAGCTACGGCCTTACCACCCTGCACGACGAGCACGTGAGCGTGCACGGCGGCGATGTGAACTTTGCCTTCATCGGCAAGAAGGGCGTGCCGCACGACGTGACCGTGCACGACGCCCGCCTGGCCCGGCTGGTGCGCAAATGCAAGGAAATTCCGGGCCAGCACCTGTTTCAGTACTACTCGAATGATGGCCAGCGCCACGCCCTCGAATCGGGCGACGTGAACGGGTACCTGCAACGCCACACCGGGCTGGCGCTGTCGGCTAAGGACTTTCGCACTTGGGGCGGCACCGTGAAAATGGCCGGCTGCCTCGAAGCCGTGCTGCGCGACGAGCCCGAGCTGGCCCCGGAAAAAGTCATCAAAAAAGCCGTGAAGGAAGTGGCCGGCAACCTGGGCAACACGCCCACGGTGTGCTCAAAATACTACATTCATCCGCAGGTGGTCGAGCTGTTCAAATCGGGCCAGCTGGTGGAGTTTCTGCGCCAGCACGATGCCGAGGCCACGCCCGGCGACCTGCTCGCGCCCGTGGAGCGGCTGGTGCTGAAGATGTTGGCGGACTCGTAGGGGCGGGGTTTGCCCCCGCCCCACGTGTTAACCTTACCCCTAGCTCCCGCTCCAAAAAAGAGGGGGATTAGCTTTTAGTCTTGAAATCCACAGTCCAGATTTCTGGAATCAGAACTAGTCTGCCCACTTTTTTGGAGAGGGGGCTAGGGGGTGAGGCTGACGCGTTGGGTGGCAGTTACTGCGTAACATCAACTGCTATTCCTCCGGCAGCTTGTCGAATGCCTTGCCGGCCGGCCGGCTGCCCTGCTCGAAGCGGATGCCGCGGCCCGGCTGGCGCAGCTCATCGTTGCCCGGGCCGCCGGAGATGCGGATAGCCGGCTGCTGGCGGGCGGCTGGGCCGTGGTTTTCCACGATGAAAACATCGTCGCCCCCCAGGCCTTCCAACTCGATGCGGCGGGTTTCGGCGGGCGCAAAAGCGCGGCGGTAAAACGGGGCCGGACTGTTGGCCGGAAATATGGCCACCACCGTGGAGTCGGCGTAGCGGTGGATTTCGAACCGTTCGGCCTCGTTGGTGCCCGCGAGGCGGGGCTGGCGGGCCAACTCGCGGTAGAAGGTTTCGGCCAGCCTGGGCAGATTCTCGCGGCGGGCCCGGAAGGCGGCCAGCGTGCGCGGGCCTTCAAGGGCGTACACGGCGGGCGGCAGGCGGCGCACAGCACGTTGCAGCACCGAATCGGGCAGGCGGCGCTGCATATCGTGGGCGGCGGCCTGGAACTGGGTGCGGGTGAGCTGGTTGAGGGCGCGGCGGTCGAGGTATTCACCGTTGGAAAGCTGGGCCACCGGGTTTTTGTAGCGCGACCCGAACGTGACCCAGTGCCGGATGGCGACGTGGCCAATCAGCCAGCCCAGCACGCCATCGTCGAGGCGGTAGATGACCATGTCGCGGTCTTTGGGCAGGGGCCGGAGGGGGGCGAAGCCGCCGGAAACGGGCGCATCCACGGCCCAGCTCCACTGGCCGGCGTGGCGGTCCCAATCGCCCAGCCAGGCGTCGAGCAGACGGGCGCGCAGCAGGGCGGGCTGGTCGAAGCGGCGGGCCGGGCTGGCGAACACGCTGGCGAACGCCTTCCCGCTGTTGATGACGGCCGCCGGCGCGGGCAGCTCGGGGGCCGGCGCGGCTTTTTCCTCCAGGTAGGCCAGCTGCCCACGAAAATGCACGAGCGAATCGGACTGAAATGCCGGGTCGTCGGGCCG
>JALYUH010000055.1 GCA_030853985.1 Bacteroidota bacterium
CTCGCCGGTTGCGGAAAAGGCCCGGCGGTTCACCAGCCTCACGGCGGCACCGGCGCCAGTGGTGCACCACCATAGCCTGGTGGCAATGGGCGCGGCTGCAGCGGCCGGCAGCGCTGTGGCCCCGCCGCCGCACCCGCACTACTATGCGCCGCCGCCCACGCCCGAGCCGCTGCCCACGCTGCTGCTGCGCCACGGCCACCGCGCCTTCACTTCCTGGACGCTGAGCCAGGCCCTGCGCCACTGGCAGCCCACCGAACCCGACGCGCTGGCCCTGTTGCGGCCGTACTTTAGCTCGCCCCACCGGCTGCTGCGCGAAAGCGCCGGCGTAGCGGCCCTGGCGCTAGCTGCCCGGTTGGGGGTTGCCCTCGCCGAACTTCATCTTTCTCTCGACATGAGCCACGCCCAAAACGCCCCCGAAACCCGCATTTCCGCCCTGGAGCGGGTGGTCATCCTCAAAAGTACGGCCCTGTTTGCCACCACGCCCGAAAACGTGCTCAGCAGCATTGTGCCCATTATGAAGGAAGTAACGTTCCGGGAAGGCGAGGAGTTTTTTGCCAAGGGCGACATCGGTACGTCGCTTTTTATCGTGCACGATGGGCAGGTGGGCATTTTCAACGGGCCACAGCAGCTGGCTACGTTCGGGCCGGGCGACTTTTTTGGCGAGCTGGCCCTGCTCGATGCCGAGCCCCGCTCGGCCACGGCGGCGGCCCTGAGCGAGGTGCTGGCTTTCCGCATCGACCAAGAGGATTTCTACGACGTGATGGAGGAGCGCGGCGAGGTGCTGCGCAACATCCTGCGCATGCTGTGCCAGCGCATCCGGACCCAGAACGAGCGGATGCGGGCGCTGGCCAAGTAGCGCGAACTTTTAGCTCACGTCCGCCCGCACCGTTCAACGGGTTTCAGCGGTGCGGGCGGACGCGAACGAAAAGTTCGCGCTGCGTTACTCTACTACTTCGTAAATCTTTACGGGCAGCGCCTTGTTTTTGAGCACGACCTCATCGACGTACTGGCACTGAAAGGACTCTTTCACCTGCTCGTACACGGCTTCGCTGATGATAATCTGGCCGGCTTTGGCGGCCGACTGCAGGCGCTGCGACATGTTCACCACGTCGCCAATCACGGTGTAATCGAGGCGTTTGAGGGAGGCCGAGCCGATGTTGCCGGACACGACTTCGCCGGTGTTCACGCCAATGCTGATGCGGGGGCGGTAGTTGAAGCCGGCCGGCAGCGGGGTATTGCCGTCCTGCAGGGCGGTGCGGGCCGACAGGGCCGCGTCGATGGCGCGGTCGAGGTGGTGCTCGCCCCGAAACACGGCCATCACGGCATCGCCCATAAACTTATCGACGTGGCCGCCCTGGGCAATCACTTCCTTCACCACCAGGTCGAAATAGGTATTGAGCAGGCCCACGACGTCGGTGGGCGGCATTTTTTCGGCCAGCGAGGTAAAGCCGCAGATATCGAGAAAAACCACGGTGGCCTGCACGGTTTCGGAGGCCAGCAGGCTGTTTTCGAAATCGGGCCGCGTCATGAAATTGAGCACGGTTTCATCGACGTACATCTTCAGAATATTGTTTTCCTTGATGGCGCGGATGGTGTCGCGCAGCTGGCGCACCTGCCCGGCGGTTTTCTCGATGGTGAGTTCCAGGTCGGCAAAATCGACGGGCTTCACCACAAAATCGAAGGCCCCGCGGTTCATGGCGGTGCGCAGGTTGCCGAGGTCGCCGTAGGCCGAAACGATGACGGTTTTCATGTCCGGATGCTCGGCGTGGGTGTGCGAGAGCAGCGTGAGGCCATCCATTACCGGCATGTTGATGTCGGAGAGAATGACGTCGGTATCGGGGTTTTCGAGAATGCGGGCGAGGGCCTCCTGGC
This sequence comes from Bacteroidota bacterium, assembly GCA_030853985.1. Classification (GTDB taxonomy): domain Bacteria; phylum Bacteroidota; class Bacteroidia; order Cytophagales; family Hymenobacteraceae; genus Hymenobacter. Next base: position 1,873 of record JALYUH010000055.1, read on the forward strand.
CGTTGGCGGCAAACACAAATTCGTAGGTGCTCTCCCGGATTTTGCGCCGGAACTTCTGCTTAATGAGCAGCTCAAGGTCGGCTTCATCGTCGACAACCAGGATTTTGGTTTTCATAGCGGGTAGCAAGAAGCGAAGTAACAGGACAAAAATACGTTTGAAAAGGACGAAGTGCCGGCCCAACGGGCTGGCCCACCCGGCCTACTGCGGCGCGAGGTGCTGGAGCTTCTCGCGTAGCACGGCAAAGTCCAGGGGCTTGGTGAGGAAGTCGGTGGCACCCAGGCCCAGGGCTTGCTGGCGGCTGTGGTCGTCGCCGTAGGCCGTTATCATCATCATGGCGGTGGGGGGCATGTGGCCTTCTTCCTGCACGTGGCCCAGCAGCTCGAGGCCGCTCATGCCGGGCATGTTGATGTCGGAGAGGATGAGCAGGACTTCGGAAGGCCGGGCGCGCAGGAATTCCAGGGCCTCTTCGCCCGAAAAGGCGAAGTTGAAGCTGAGCGCGCCGCTGCGGATTTCGCGGCGGAAACGCTGCTGGAACAGGTCGCGCACGTCGGTTTCATCGTCAACAACCAGAATTTGCATGGGATGGATTAGCGGCATCATGAGGGAGTTTCAAAGGTAGGCCCGCCGCGCCTTAAGCCGGTACAACTCCGCCCGGCTTTACTTGCAGCAGCTGCGCATCGCGGGCAAACTCGCAGGCCAGAAACAGCGAGATGGCCAGCACCGGCGGCGGGCAGGCGGCCAATATGCACGGCGGCCGTGCCGGTGGGCACCGGCGCGGCAACGGCCACCCCAGAAAGCAGCCCCAGGGCCGCGAGCAGTAGAAAGTAGCGCACAGGCACAGCGGCCGGCGCCGTGGGCAACACGCGCGGGGAGAATTAATCCGGGAAAAAACCAATTTTTACACCGGCAAACTAAGAATAAATTCGGTGCCCTCGCCCGCGCGGCTTTCCACGCGCAGGGTGCCGCCGTGGCCGGTGGTCACGATGTCGTGGCTCAGGCTCAGGCCCAGGCCGGTACCCTCGCCCACGGGCTTGGTGGTGAAGAACGGCTGGAACACCCGGGCCTGCACCTCGGCCGGCATGCCCGTGCCGTTGTCGCGGATGCGAATCTCGACGCGGCCCGGCACGGCGGCGGTGCTCACCGTGAGCTCGGGGTGGTAGCGAGTGCCAACGGGCAGCTGGCGCTGGCGCTGCTGCAGGGCATAGAACGCATTAGTGAACAGGTTGATGAGCACCCGGCTCATCTCGAGCGGCACCACCGATACGGCCGGCAGCCCGGGGGCCAGCCACGTGGTGAGCTGCACCTCGAAATCCTTGTCTTTGGTGCGCAGGCCCTGGTGGGCCAGGCGCAGGCTGTCGCTCACCAGCGTGTTTATGCTCAGCACTTCGCGCTGGCCGGTGCCGGTGCGCGAGTGTTCGAGCATGCCTTTGATGATGGACGTGGCCCGCTGCCCGTGCTGGCTGATTTGCTGCAGGTTCTGCTTCAGGCCGGCCAGAATCTCGGTTTGCAGAGCGGTGTTGCGGCCGGGCTCGTCGCTGCCCATGTCCTCCACCAGGTCGGTGCTCACTTCAGCAAAGTTTTTCACGAAGTTGAGCGGGTTTTGCAGCTCGTGGGCAATGCCGGCGGTGAGCTCGCCCAGAAACGCCATTTTCTCGCGCTGCACCAGCTGGTCCTGGGCGGTTTTGAGCCCGGCCAGCGACTGCTCCAGGGCTTCGCGGGCGCGGCGCTGCTGGCTGGCGTGCCGGGCCAGCACCACGGCCAGCACCAGCAGCCCCAGCAGCACGCCCACCAGTGCAAACGTGCGGTAGCGCGCCCGCAGCGCGGCCTGGGCAGCGGCGGCTTGCTGGGCCCGCTGCTGCTCGCGGTAATTCAGGCTTTGCAGGCGCATCACCTTTTCCTGGCCAAAGAGCGTGTCCTTCATCACCAGCATCAGGCTCTGGTACTTGAGGGCGCTATCGGCCGGGCCGCGCCGCTTGAAATCCTGGGTGAGCAAGGCGCTGGCATTGAGCACGCCGCGCAGAAAACCGTTGGTGCGGCCCGCCTGGTTGCCCAGCCGGGCGTAGTGAATGCTCGAATCGAGCCGTCCGATTTGCTGATACAGCTCGGCCAAGCCCACGTAGGCGAAATTGAGGCTGCGCAGCTGGCCCAGCTTCTTCGATTCGGCAATGCTTTGGCGGTAGTACACCCGCGCCTGGGCCACCTCGCCGCGCCGGCGGGCACCGTTGCCCAGGCCGTAGAGAATGTAGTTGGTGGGCGTGTGCAGGCGGCGGGCCAGCGCCAGCGCCCGCGTCTGGTAGAGCCAGGCCGAATCGAGCTGGCCGAACACGTCGTATGCCAGCCCGATGTTGCTGAGCTCCAGCACCACGCGCCGCTCATCGTGCAGCTGCTCGCCAATTTTCAGGGCCTGAAAGTAGTAGCTCAGCGCCTGCCGCCGGTCGCGCAAATACACGTAAATGATGCCAATGCTGCGCAGGTTCTGGGCCGTGAGGGCCTGGTCGCGGGTGGCGCGGGCAATGCGCAGCGACTGCTGAAACAGCTCGAGCGAGCGGGCCAGGTTGCTCTCGCGCAGGGCCGCGCCCAAGCGGTTCAGGGCCTCGCCTTCGCCGTGGCGGTAGTGCACGCGGCGGGCCAGGGCCAGCGCCCGCTGGGCATACACAGCGGCCGAGTCGGTGCGCTGGGTCCAGAGCTGGTCGCTCACCTGGCACAGTAGCAGCACGCGGTCGTACTCGGTCTGGGGCAGCTTCAGCAGCCGGCGCAGGCTGTCGAGCACCACGCGCGACACGGCCGGCGGGGCCACCGGAGCCGCCTTCGCCGGTAGGCACGAGGTAGCCAGCAGCAGGCCCAGGGCCCAGCGTCGCCACCAGATTAAAAAGCAAGAAATATTCAACGAGCGAAGCCTAAGGCAGGCAAGTAACGAATGCTGGGCCACCCCCGCCAAGGCTACTTGCGCCTAAAGATACCGCCCCGGCCTGCAGTCGCAATACTCGCAAAACGAGTTGGCTAGCTTCGACTGCCACCACCCCGTATCGGTTTATCGGCACAACCATTCAGCTCCCCACTTACCGCACGGGCAGGCTGATGAGAAACTCGGTGCCCTGGCCCTCGTGGCTGTCCACGGTGAGGGTACCGCCGTGGCCCTGCGTCACAATGTCGTAGCTCAGGCTCAGGCCCAGGC
>JALYUH010000064.1 GCA_030853985.1 Bacteroidota bacterium
GTCCAGGACGTCGGCGGGAATACCACTCCCGTTGTCTTTCACCTCCAGAACTACCCGCTCCCGTTCATCGGGCCAGGCCAGCAGGCTGATGCGGGGGTTGGGCGTTTGCGCGACCGCCTGCGCCGCATTGAGCACCAGATTAATGAGTACTTGCTCCAGCAGGTGGCCGTCGGCGTGCAGGGTGAGGTGGGCGGGCCGGACGCTGATGGTGACCTGGATGCCTTGCGCGGCCAGCTGTTCGGCTAGCAACTGCTGGGTGGCCCGGAACAATTCTCGCACGTAGAGAGTCGTCCGCTGCGGCGGGGCCAGGGTGCTAAAGTTCCGGTACACCTGGGCGAAGCGCAACAGCCCTTCGCTGCGCTGCTGAATGATGCGAATACCCGTGCTCACGTCGTCGAGCAGTTCGGCGGCGCTCGCATCCGCCTGCTGGGCCGCGTGCACGTGGCGGCCCAGCGAATCGGCCAACGAAACAATGGGGGCCACCGAATTCATGATTTCGTGCGTCATCACCCGCAGCAGTTGCTGCCAGGCGGCGGTTTCGGTGTCGGTCAGGGCCTGGCTCACGTTTTTAAAGGCCAATAGGGTAAAGGCTTCCCCCCGCAACTTAAACTGCGTGGCCGACACGAGCAGCTGCACCGTTTGGGGGCCCACCGTCAGTTTCACCACCAGGGGCTGACCGGGCACGGCCCGGCAAATGGCCTCGTAGAGAACCGGCTGCCGGGCTTGCAGCGCCCGAATGTTTTTCAGGTAAGGCAGGTGCAGCGTCTGTTTAAACGCCTCATTCACCCAGGCTACGGTGCCCGCCGCGTCGTAGGACACGATGCCGGTATCGAGCAGCGCCAGGATAGTTTGCAGGTAGTGAAACTGCCCTTCCTGCTCGGCCCGCAACGCCCGAAACGTGTCGTTGACCTGGTTGAAGGCCTCGTGCAAATGCCGCAGCGACGCCGGGCCAGCCGGCACCGGGTACTGCCGCGAAAAGTCGCGGTACGTTAAGGCCAGCGTGAAGTCGGCCAAGGCCTGCTGGCCGCGCGTCAGGTAGCGGGCCAGGTTCAGCACCAGGACTAGCAGCAGCCCCAGTGCCCCCAGGGCTAGCCCGTAGGCGTGGTACAGCGTGGCGTACCCGCCCCCGGCCAGCGCGGCCACCAGCAGTACCAACCGCCCCAGCAGGCGCACGTCCAGGCTTTTAAATAGCATGCTTGTCGAGCCGGCGGTAGAGGGCGGTGCGGGTGAGGCCGAGTTCCTTGGCGGCTTTGGTGAGATTGCCCTGGTGGCGCTCAATGGCCTGCTGGATGGTATTTTTTTCTACTTCCAGCAGTGGCAGCGGACTCTCAGCCACGGCCGCAGCCGCCGCGGAAGCAGCCGCTGATTCGGGGTTCCGAAGCGAGAAATCAGCCGGAAGCAGCACGGGGCCGGTACCCAGAATAACAGCCCGCTCCACGGCGTGTTGCAGCTCCCGCACGTTGCCGGGCCAGGGGTGCTCCCGGAGCTTGCGCAGCGCAGCGGCACTAAATTCCGGCACGGGTTGCCGGTTGCGGGCCGCGTACACCTGCGCGAAGTGTTGGGCCAGCAGGGGCACGTCGTCGCCGCGCTCGCGCAGGGGCGGCAGCGTGATTTCGACCGTGTTGAGGCGGTACATCAAGTCCTGGCGAAAGGCCCCGCGGGCCACCAGCGCGTGCAGCGGGGCGTTGGTGGCCGACAGCAGCCGGATATCCACCGGCACGGGGGTATTGCTCCCTACGGGCACCACCTGGCGGTTTTGCAGGGCCGTGAGCAGCTTGGCTTGCTGCGGCAGGCCAATATTGCCAATCTCATCCAGAAACAAGGTGCCTCCGGTAGCCGCCTCAAACCGGCCCACGCGGCTGGCCTGGGCATCCGTGAACGCGCCCTTAGTGTGCCCGAACAGCTCGCTTTCGAACAACCCCTCGCTGAGCGCGGCTACGTCGACGGCCACGAAGGGCCGGGCGGCGCGGCGCGACTGCTCGTGCAGGGACTTAGCTACTAATTCTTTGCCGGTACCATTCTCGCCGAGCAGCAGCACGTTGGCTTCGGTTGGGGCGACTTTTTCGATGACGGCCCGCACGTCCTGCATGGCGGCTGACTCGCCCAGTAGCGTAGTAACGGCTGGCCCGGCTGGTTTTTTGGGGCTGCCCCCGCTTTTGCTACCGATTTTAGGTTGGAGGGCGGCGGCCAGTGTTTGCAGCAGTTGTTCGTTGTGCCATGGCTTAAGCAGAAAGTCGGTGGCCCCGACTTTGAGGGCGCGCACCGCCGTGCGCACGTCGCCATAGGCTGTTAGCAGGATAACGGCCGTCGTGGGGTCGTGTTCCCGGATGCGTTCCAACCAGTAGAAGCCCTCGTTGCCCGTCGCTTGGCCGCTGCGGTAGTTCATGTCGAGCAGCACGGCGTCGAAGTGCTGCTGGCCGAGCAGGGAGAGCAGCAGCTCCGGGTTTTTCTCCGTTACGACTTCCCGCACCTCGGTTTTGAGCAGCAGCTTGAGGGCGAACAGCACGTCAGGCTCGTCGTCCACCACCAGAATGCGGGCGTGCTTGAGAATCATGAAAAAAGACTTGGTAAAACGTAAAAGTCGGGGCTGGCAGGTATCCGTCCCAACTCAGGCCACATAAACCGTGCAGACCTCGGAAAACACTGAATTTCAGTCAGCCAGGCCGTTTGCTGCCCGTCAATAGATTCAGACTGTATCAGAAGCGAACGGTTAACTGTATCAAAACCGGACGTTTGGCTGCAGCTGGCAACCAAGGCTGAAGTTAGACTACTGATTAGCAATAATTTGTGAGTAAGGCACCGTTCTTGGCACCTCCAGTCAATAGCTTTTTGCTACTATTTCCTGCGCCGAACCGAATGGATGTCCCAATACCAAAGAAAAAGTGGTCGTTTGTCACTCGCTGGTGGTGGTTGGGGGCCCTGGTGCTGGCGGGCACGGGCGCGGCTGGCCTCTACTGGCCTAAGCCAGGCCAGCGGCTGCACGTGGCGGCCAGCCGGCTGACCATCAGCCCTGTTACCCAAGGTAATTTTCAGGAATTTACGGCCATCGACGGGGTGGTGCAGCCGCTGCGCACCGTGTACTTGGACGCGGCGGAGGCTGGCACGGTGCAGCAAGTGCTGGTTGAAGAAGGCACCACCCTAACGGCGGGCCAGCCCCTGCTGCGGCTGGCCAACCCCGACCTGCAGCTGGAAATGGTGAACCGCGAAACGGCCGTGTACGCCCTGATGAACAACCTGCGCAACACCCGCAACCAACTGCTGCAAAACCGCATCCTGCGCCAAAACCAGCTGGCCGACATCGATTTCCAGCTGGCCGAGGCACGGCGGGTGTTTGACACCAACCAGGTGCTGTACGACCAGAAGGTGATTGCGCGGCAGGATTACCTGCAAAGCCAGAATAACTACCGCTACCAGCGGCGCCGACGACAGCTGACGCAGCAGACCCTGCGCCAGGACTCATTAGCCATGCAGCAGCAACTGGGCACCATGCAGGAATCGGTGCGGCGCATGACCAGCAACCTGACCCTGATGCGGCGCAAGATGGACGACCTGCTGCTGCGGGCCCCGGTCGGCGGGCAGCTCAGCTCGCTGGCTGCGGAAGTGGGCGAGGCCAAAACGCGAGGCCAGCGCCTGGGGCAAATTGATGCGCTGGCGGGCGTGAAACTCCACGCCGCGGTGGACGAGTTTTACATTGCCCGCATCGAAGCCGGTCAGGTGGGCGAAGTGGTGGTGGAGGGCCAGGCGTATGCCTTGCGCGTAACTAAAATCTTCGCCCAGGTAGCCAAAGGCCTGCAAATCGACCTGGCCTTTACCGGAACCCCGCCACCGGGCCTGCGGCGGGGCCAGACGCTGCCCATCCGGCTGGCGCTGAGCGCGAAGGCCCCGGCGGTGCTGCTGCCCAAAGGCGGCTTTTATCAGCAAACCGTGGGTAACTGGGCGTTCAAGCTGGCGGCCGATGGTACCCGGGCCCAGCGGGTGGCCATCCGGCTAGGGCGGCAAAACCCCGATTATTATGAAGTGCTGGCGGGCCTGCGCCCCGGCGACCAAGTGGTAACGTCCAGCTACGAAGGCTACGC
>JALYUH010000065.1 GCA_030853985.1 Bacteroidota bacterium
CCCCACGGCCGGCACCGTGGGGACCTGGGCGTTAGGCGGCCTGGGGTAATGCCACTAACTCAGCGGCCGGCTCGGGGCTAGTTGGGTCGTCCTGGGCGGGCACGGTGTAGCCGTGCTGGATGCGCAGGTCGGCGTTGCCGGTGTAGGTTTCGGCGCGCCAGTTGGGGAAGTCGCGGGCGAAGTCGCGGCGGGCGGCTACCTCGGCCACGTCGGCGGCTTCGTAGCTGAACTGGGCGATGTAGTAGGTGGCTGTCTTGCCGTCTTTGGTGGTCTGCTTCTTCTCAGCGGTGACTTTTACCGTCACGTCGGCCAGGGTCAGGTCGTCGTAGAAAAGCGGCTCGATGAGGCGGTACAAGTTTTCGACGCTGTAGCCGTGGAACAGCACGGCGCAGATAGCGCCTTTGTCGTCGGCGAAAAACAGCTCGGCCCACAGCTTGCGGCCCATGTTCAGAATATCATCCTGAAACACGCGCCAGGCCAGCGGAATAAAGCTGAGCGAGCTGCCGAGCGGGACGGTGCCGTTGATGTTGAACTGGCCGGCTTTAGCATCGAAACGCACTTGGCGCGGGTGGCCGGGCAGGTAGCGGAAGCGGGACACCTGGGCCAACTCGCCGGTGGCCTCGTCCAGCTTCTCTATAAAGTAGGCCGGGCGGGAGCTGACGGTAAGGGTGGTGGCCGACTCGGTAACGATGGCGGCAGGAGTTGCCTTGGCGGCGGTTTTGGAAGTGGTGGCGGTTGCCATAATGAGAATGAGTTGGGGAATAAAAAGAGTGGGGCCTGTTGGCGGCCGGCCCCTACGCCGTGGGTGTTCTATTTGAATTGCTGGTCGTGGCACAGGATGGCGCGCCCCACGATGGAGTCCTGGCCCCGCGCTTCGGGCTGGTGGTGATACCAGAGGTAGGTGGCCACTAGGTTGAGGTAAGCCGGGTTGCGGAACTTGCCCTCGTCGTCGATGATGAGAATCAGCTCGGGACTGAGGCGGATGACATCGACCAGCTGGCAATCGAGCAGTTGGTACAACTCGGCCAGCTTGAAGCTGCGGCCGTTTTTGGGGCTGACCGGCTGCGGCTGGGCGCTGTGCGGGTCGAGCAATTGGGGCTGGTAGGAAATGGCGGTTTTGGATACGGTGGGGCCTTTTATGGCCCGCGCCTATTTGACGCGGGCCGGGTGACTAAAAGCGGGGGTACTTGGCGCGGGCGGCCTGCAAGGCGGCACCGGCGGGGCTGGCGTGGAAAGCGGCGGCAGCGGCTTTGTAAGCGGCCTGGGCCTCGCGGCAGCGGATGATGGCAGCGCGCAGCTGGGCGAAGCGGCCGGGCTGGGGGCGGTAATCATCGCGCAGCGCGTACTTGGCGGCACGGGCATCGAACATGGCCGAATGGGCACGGGCCAGCGCGTGGCGGGCGGCGGTGGTGGCCGGGTCGATGGGAGCCGGCGCGGGCGCGGGCACTACCTGTGGCCGGGGCGGGTACTTGGCCGCCAGCCGTGCCAGAGTGGCCTGCAGGGCGGCCATTTTGCTAGCAGCCTGGCCAACAGCCGCGCCCACTGCGGGCGCGGCTGGGGCTAGAACTAGGCTAAGCATGAGCGGGGACGCCGGCAAACTCATCCTCGGCCTTGATAACCTCCCACACGGCCCCGAAGGCATAGCCAGGGTACGCGGCGCGCATGGAGCGGAAAGCCTCCCGTAGCGCGTGAAACGGGCACTTGCCGGCGCCTTTGAAGTCCGGCCGGGGCTGCCCTTCGGCGGGCTGCTCGGCCAGCTTGAGGCTGATGTACCAGGAGGTGCCGCCCTGGTCGTAAGTGGCGGCGGACTGCGATACCCAAATGCCAGCGAATGGGCAGAGGGCGGGGCCTTTCCAGGCGGAAGCGGCGAGCTGCAAAAGTTGGTTGGGTTGCATGGCTGTATGGGTTAGCCGTGGGGTGCCCGCGCCGTAGGCCTCCGGGTGGGCGAGTAGCTAGGTCCTTCCCGACTACAAACCAAAGATACAAACTTACTTGTACTATAACAACTAGTTTGACAAATAAATATGCTTGTTTGACAACTTTGTTTGTCGTATATTGCAGTATGGAAAAACACAAAAACAAGGCGGTGGCGGTGGTGGGCAGCCGGGGCGTGAAAAGCTGCGCGGCACTGGCCCGGCGGCTGGCCGAACTGGAGCCGGCGGAAGTGGTGAGCGGCGGGGCTGCCGGCGTGGACGCCCTGGCGGCCGGCTGGGCCAGAGCCCACGGGGTGCCGCTGACCGAACTGCGGCCCGACTATGCCGCCCACGGCCCCACTGCCGCTACCCATGTGCGCAATGCCGAGATAGTGAAGCGGGCCGCGCTGGTGCTGGTGGTGTGGGACGGCCAGAGCAAGGGCACGCTGAGCACGCTGCGAGCCGCCCGGCGGCTGGGGCGGCCGGTGGAACTGCTGCCGCTGGACTGAGCCCACACCAGGCGGCCCGGCCGGCCCAGGCCGGGCACCTGACCAAAGAAGCTGAATGCCTTGGCCTGGGGGTTTGGGGGCGGCCTGAGACCCCCAATGGATACTCGGCGGAGCCGGCCCTATGAGGCGGTAGCGGCCCCCAAGGGCTGCGGAAGCTGAGGAAGATGACCGGGCGTTAGCCGGGGCATGATGGCGGGGGCTTGGGGTACTCCCCAATGAAACCCTCCGCGAAGCGGGCCTTGCTTCTGCCTGCGTGGCTGGAACGCAAGCATTACTGGCAGGTGGCAGGCCTTTTTTGGCCTGTGGCCTGCAACCGAATCAGGGGATGCGGACGGGCGGCGTGGGGCCTTTTGAGGGCCTGCGCGGCACGGCTGCGTGGGTGGGTGCGGCTTCGGGAGTCACGGTAGCAACTGTAGGCGGGTGGGTTGAGCGCGGGACGCTATGGAGCGGAGGGAGCCTGCAAGCATAGTGAGCGAATGCGCGGAGGTACGCAGCGAATGAGCGAACGGAGCGCAGCGTGGCCTCCGCAGCGTAATGGCGGCCGGCGCGGGCGGTGGGCTTCGGTAGGGACGGGCGGCACCCCTTCCGGTGCGGCCTGGCCCGTAGGCGGGTTGTGGCGGGGAGAAGCTACAGAAACGGCCGGCGAGCTGAGGGATGGTAAGGGCGCGACCAACGGGAGCGGTGCGCAGCACGGGAGCGTCAGCGGACCCCTGGACAGCCCGACCCCGGCCCGTAACGGAGCGAAGGGCCGGGGGCAGCCCCAAGAAATCACCTTACTTGAATTAATGCAAAAATATTGGCAACGACAGTGAAAAATAATTCGTAAAATAAAGTTGATAAATTATAACTTTGTACAAATAAGTTTTCCTAAACCATTTCACGCCATGTTTAGCAGCACGAAAGCAGGACACATTACTCACATCGTGACCACGGCATTGCTGGGTCAGGTGGTGAGCAGCGGGCTGACGCCCCCTGACCCGTCGAAAATTGAGAACTACGGGCACCTGATAATTCAGGCGCTGGTGGCTTTGGTCACCATTTGGGCCACGGTCAGGAAGGCCTTGCAGCGGCCGCAGGAAGTGGGGCCGATGGAGAAAGCCGACAACAGCGGCAACGTGAGCAATGGAAACGGGACTGAGTAGCACGTCGACGGGGTTACAACCGCTGCCGCCGCCGCGGCTGAACGTGGCGCAGCGGCTGCGGCAGGCCACGCGGCTCTCGCAGGTGCGTGTGGAGTTGGTGGAAGCCTATCAGGTGGCGCTGCGGCGCTGGATGGGGGACCCGGTGCTGATGGCGCTGGGGTTGCCGATTGTCACGGAGGGATACCGGTCGCCGGAACGGCAGGATGAGCTGTACACCCGCGGGCGGAGTGCGCCGGGGCCGGTAGTGACGTACAAGCGGGGCGGGGAATCGAAGCACAACGCGCTGCCGAGCTGGGCGCTGGACGTGGCGTTTCTGCTGGCCGATGGGTCGGTGTCGTGGTCGGGGCTGCTGCTGAGCAAGTTTGCGCGGCTGATGAAGGCGGCCGATGCGCGGGTGCATTGGGGCGGCGACTGGCCGGGGTTTAAGGACCGGCCACATTTTGAGGTGTAGGGTGGAAATGAAACGAGCGGGCCAGATGGTCCGCTCGTTTCGGTTGGGGGCTAGAAATAGGCAATCCTAAGCACAAGCCCAAGTATGAAGCTCCAGGAACAGGCATCAGTCTCTCCAACCTTCATCCTAACCCTAGCAGTTTACTTTACCTCACCTTTTTAAAGAGGCCAGTGGGTAGCGACATGGTTCACATTAGCTTGGATGCTAATTCAAAGAGCTGGGCCGTCAATTCGGCCACACTACCCGCGTCGGGTCCAACTTTTAACTCTGGCCACTCGTGCAGGGGCTAGTTGGTGTCCCAGCCTGAACGTGTGAGCCGGCTCCATTACTACTTGTTGCGGTGTTGAAAGGGTTTCAGCTAAAGAAGTCACTCCTCTTCAAGCCATTGCTCGTACCCTTGAGCAATTAATTTATCATGGACTTCTTCGTTAACTTTCATGCTAACATCCAGGTTTTGAACTCTGTATATGTCATTCAAAGTCAGTGCATAGTCTTTCCTGCCTATTAGTAAGCTAACTACTATGGCCAACTGTCTATCTGACATTCCCTCATACAAATAATGTATAACAGGAATGTATTCTGCTTCTGATAAGCCGCTTGGAAAGGCTGCTTTAAGCATGGCGTATGTTGTACGCAATTCGGGAGGAATATTGTCCATTTTACAAACCTTTTAGTGGAACAGGTGGATGTACAACAGCATCAAATACAACCCCTTGCGCCTCCGCGCCCCTCAGAAATTTAGCATCAGCTGTTACGGTTTTAATCCCTAATTTGTCGGCAGTGCCAAAAATTATCTTGTCGTTGGCTCCCACCTTTTTAGTTACGGTAAGTTCACTGGCCCTTACAGACGCAT
>JALYUH010000082.1 GCA_030853985.1 Bacteroidota bacterium
CCCATACCCTCCCACCCCATATCCTCCTGCCCTAAAAACTCAACCCTTCATCACCCACCACACCCACCACATAAGCGGCAATTGTAATGGCAGCCGGCCCCAGGCCAACCAGCCCGGAATATGCAGCTGCTCATGAATGAGGGCCATGTACACGTTGGCCGGGAACACGGCTACCAGCAGCGCCAGCAGGCCCCAGCCGGCCAGCCGCTGCGTGCGGGCCGAAAGCAGCCCCAGACCACCCAGCAACTCGAAAACTCCGCTGATGTACACCAGTAGCAATGGCTGCGGCAGCTGGGGCGGCATGATGGCCAGGTACGTGGCCGGGCGCACAAAATGCAGCAGGCCCGCGCCCACAAAGAGCAGGGCCAGCGCGTAGCGGCTAAGGAGGCGAAGCGTCATAAATGGGCGAAGCTACTGATAAAGAAAGCCCCGACACTGTGGAGTGTCGGGGCTTTTCACGTTGTTACGTTGCCCGCCAAGCGAAGAAGGAGGAGACTACGCTGAACCTGACTTGCCGCATTGCGTTGCGCGCCATTCGTACTGGCAAACGGGGTGGGCGTTAGTGCGCCGCGTTCAAATCCATCTTCGCTCCCGGCTTGTTGCGCTTGATGAGGAACACCAGCGGCAGGCAGGCGATAAAGAAGACCCCGAGGCCCGTGAACACCTGGCCGTAAGTGATAATTGCCACCTGCTTCATCAGAATGCCTTCGAGGGCGGCGTAGGCTTGCTGGCGGGCCTGCTCCAGCGGGAACCCGCGCGACATGAAATTCTGGGTGAAGGCCTGGATGCGCTGCACCGTGGCCGGGTCGTAGAGCGAGATGTGGGGCAGCAGCGCCACGCGGTTGTAGGCAATGCTGCGTTCGAGGTAAGTGCCCACGATGGCCACGCCGAACGAGCCGCCGAGCTGGCGAATCATGCCGGTGAGGCCGGCCGCCTGGCCCGCATCCTTGCCGGCCAGCCCAGCCAGGGACATGGTGGTGATGGGCAGGAAAATCAGGCCCAGGCCCACACCCCGCAGAATGAGCGGCCAGAAGAAGTCGCTCTCGCCCGCTGTGGGCGTGATGCGGGTGGCAATCCAGAAGGTAAAGAGAAAGAAGATGGTGAAGCCCAGCGGAATCATGATTTTCTGGGGTACGCCCGCTTGAAGCGCCTTGCCGATAACGGGCATCATGAAGCCCGAAGCCAGCGCGCCCGGCAGCAGCAGGAAACCCGTTTGGGCGGCCGTGAAGCCGAGAATCCGCTGCGTGAAGATGGGGAACACGAACACTGAGGCAAACAGCCCGAAGCCCAGCACGAACGAGAGGAACGCGCCCACCGCCAGGTTGCGGCTTTTGGTGAGCACGCGCAAATCGACAATGGGTTTAGAGGCCGTGAGCTCGCGCCAGATGAAGCCGACAATGCCAACCACCGATAGCACCGTGAACAGGATGATGGTGTTGTCATCGAACCAGTCGTTGCTTTCGCCCTGCTCCAGCACGAATTGCAGCGAGCCCACGCCCAGAATCAGCAGGCCGATGCCGGCCCAGTCAATTTCACGCAGCGGCCGGGGAATGGCGTTTTTGATGCGTTCCGGGTCGCGGATGAACAACCACGTAAACAGCGCCGCCATGATGCCCACGGGCACGTTCACGTAGAAAATCCAGGGCCAGTCGTAATTGTCCACAATGTAGCCGCCCAGGGTAGGACCGATGGTGGGCCCGATAATGACGCCCATACCGAACAGGGCCTGCCCCAGCGGCAGCTGCTTGGGCGGGAAGGTATCAATCAGAATGGCCTGCGAGGTGGCCATGAGGGCACCGCCGCCCACGCCCTGCACGAAGCGGAAGGCTACCAACTCCCACAGGTTGGTGCTCTGGCCGCAGGCCATGGAGGCCAGCGTGAAGAGAATCACCGAGAAGAAAAAGTAGTTTCTGCGCCCAAACTGCTCGGCCAAAAAGCCGGTCATCGGAATCACAATCACGTTGGCGATGCCGTAGGAGGCTACCACCCAGCTCACTTCCTGCTGCGTGGCCGAGAGGTTGCCCATCATCTGGGTCAGGGCCACGTTCACGATGCTGGTATCAATGAGTTCGAGCAGCACGCAAAGAACCACCGTGACGACGATAATCCACTTGGTAAATCCGGTTTCCATGAGGCGAAATGGTGAAATGGTGAAGTGGTGAGTTGAAGGACGTTATTTGCACCTTGTCAACTGGCCGAATCACAACATAATTATGGAGGAAGAAATAGCCGCTGGGACCAATAGCCCGTCTTTTAATGAAACGATGCGCTCGCGGACAAAAGAAGCATCCCTGCGGATAATTCGGTTATTTCAACAATTGCCCCGCACGGGCGAAGCCGCGATTTTAGGGAAGCAACTATTGCGGTCAGCCACTTCAGTCGGCGCTAATTTTCGGGCTGCTTGTCGGGGCCGTTCCAGTGCCGAATGGTATGCCAAACTTTGCATCTGCGTAGAAGAAGCGGATGAAACGCTGTTCTGGCTGGAACTACTTGGTGACGCTGAAATTATCCCTAAAAGCCGGCTATCTGACCTAGAACAGGAGTACCTGGAAATCGTCTCAATCCTAGCCACCGCCCGGAAAAAAGCAAAGCAAGGATAGGTGGTGAGGTGGTGAGTTTGACGTTCTGTCTGCGCATGTTGCGCTGGTTGAACAGCAAGCTCACCACCTCACCATCTCACTATTTCACCTTAACCACCGCGTTCACGCTCATGCCGGCGCGCAGGGGGTGCTCGGGGTCCACTTTGTCCAAGGCAATCCGCACGGGGATGCGCTGAGTTACTTTCACGAAGTTGCCGCTGGCGTTGTCGGGGGGCAGCAGGGCGAAGCGGGCCCCGGTAGCGGCCGAAAGGCTCTCGATGTGGCCCTGGAACTCCTCTTTGGGGTAGGCGTCGATTTCCAATTTCACGGGCTGGCCCACCTTCATGTCTTCCAGCTGGGTTTCCTTGAAGTTGGCCACAATCCAAGTGCGGGCGCTGCCCACGATGCCGAACAGCTGCTGGCCGGGCCCGACTACCTGGCCGGGCTGCACGTTCTTCTTGCTGATGATGCCGTCCTGCGGGGCCACAATGGTGGTGTAGCTTAGCTGCAGCTTGGCGTTGTCGAGGTCGGCCTGGCGCTGCTTCACCACGGCCTGGGCCACGGCAATCTGCTGCGAGGCCACGGCCACCTGCTGGCGGGCCACGCTCACTTGGTCGGTGGCGGTAGCGCGCTGGGCGGCGGTGGCTTTCAGGTTGGCCTGCACGGCGTCGTACTCACTCTGCGGAATGATGTCCTGCTTGCGCAGGAAAGTGCTGCGCTTGAGGTCTTTCTGAAGACGCTCCTGGTTGGCCTGGCTCACGCCGATGCCAGTTTGGGCGGTGCGCACGTTGGCCTGGGCCGTGCCCACGCCGGCGCGGGCGGCCGTTACCTGGGCCTGGGCGGCGAAGAGGGCGGCTTCAGCGGCGTTCACGCGCTGCTGGTAGTCGGCTTGGTCGAGGGTGACGAGGACTTGGCCCTTTTTCACGCGCTGGTTGTCGTCCACTTTCACGTCGAGCACGGGGCCGCCCACGCGGGGCAGCACGGGGTACACGTCGCCTTCCACCTGGGCGTCGTCGGTGCTTTCGTGGGCTTTGGCAAACTGGTAGCGCGTAAAGCCATAGTAGCCCCCGGCCAGCAATACCAGCGCCAGGATAATGAGAACAAGCGGATTACGCTTTTTGGGCTCTGCTACGGGCTCGGTTTCGGTCGAGGCTGCGTTGGGGAACGGAGCAGGGACGCTGTGGGCGTCGGGGGCGGTTTGAGTCTGGGCCATCTTAATAGAATTAAGAATGAAGAATTAAAAATGAAGAATTAGTAAGAGGGGTGAGCAAGCAAAAGATGGGATTGAAGCGTCGGCAAGGCCAATTCTTCATTCCTCATTCTTCATTCCTCATTAGGCAAAGGGGCGCGCACCAGCAGCGTGGCGCACCGGGCGGTACGGAGCACGATTTCGGCCGTCGTACCCATCAAAAAGCGGGTGAGGCCGGTTTGGCCGTGCGCGCCAATAACAATTAAATCAGCCTGTTGGCGGTCGGCTTCGGCGATGATTTCCGGGGCCGCTTCGCCGCGCACCATGCCGGTGTGCACCAGCGCCACGCCGGCGGCTTCGGCCGCGTTGCGAAGCTCCTGCATCCGGCCTTTGCAGGGCGCAAATACGGTGGCATCGGGCCGCTGGCCGGTGGGGTCCTCTTGCGGCTCGCACACGTGCAGCAGCCGCAGCTCGGCTCCCATTGCCACGGCCAGGGCCGCCGCGTAGGCCACCAGGCTAGCCGAAGCGGCCGAGAAATCGAGCGGACAAAGGATGGTCATGTGGTGAGATAGTGAAATGGTGAGGTGGTGAGTTTGATGATGGGGCAAATGGGGAGCGTGCGAGCGGTATTTGTCTGGGCATATTGCGCCAGCTGAACATCAGACTCACCACCTCACCACTTCACCATTTCACCTATTGCCAAATCTGCTCGCCGGTGGCACGGCGCAGCTGGTACTGGCCCAGCGTGTAGTTGTACTCGGCCTGCACCAGGGCCAGGCGGGCCTGCGATAGCTGGGTTTCGGCGTCCAGCACGTCGAGGTTCTGGCCCACGCCGTAGCGGTAGCGGTCACGGGCTTTGCTTAGGGCTTCGGTGGCCTGGGCCACCTGCTGCTGGGCGTTGGCGTGGCGGGCCTGGCTGAAATCCATGTTATTCACGGCCTGGCGTACGTCGGCGCGGATTTGCTCCTGCGTGTCGGCGGTGCGGGCCACGGCGGCGCGGGAAGTAGCGGCAGCTTCCACGCGCTGCTTCTTGTTGCGGCCCCCGTCATAAATCGGCACCGATAGCTGCACTGTACCCACCGTATTGAAGCGAATTCGCTCAATATTGGGCAGAATGTAGCCGTTTTTCCCACCAGCCTGTACCCCGGCACCAAGGGTCGGCATGAAGCTTTTATCGATGAGGCGGGCCTGCAGAAC
>JALYUH010000091.1 GCA_030853985.1 Bacteroidota bacterium
GCCTCCAGTTGAGGTAAGCAAAGGGGTTTTAACTTTTAATCCTTCACTTTTAACTCAATTCTACCCCACCACCGAAGCCCTGCTGGCCGACCTGCGGCCCGGCGATTTTCAGAACGAAACCATCCTCATCAAGGGCGCGCGGCGCTTTGGGTTCGAGCGCATTGTGGCCGCGCTGCAGGCCCAGCAGCACGGCACGGTACTCGAAGTCAACCTTGATGCCCTCAGCCACAACTTGCAGCACTACCGCCGCCAGCTGCAGCCCGGTACCAAACTCATGGTGATGGTGAAGGCCTTTGCCTACGGCGCGGGCTCCTACGAAGTGGCCAGCCTACTCGAATTCCAGCGCGCCGACTACCTAGCCGTGGCCTACGCCGACGAAGGCATTGCCCTGCGCGAAGCCGGCATCAGCCTGCCCATCATGGTGATGAACGCCGCACCCGACTCGTTCGAAATTCTGCGCCGCTACCGCCTCGAGCCCGAAATCTACTCCTTCGAGCTGCTCGATGAGTACGTGGCCACCTTCGCGGCCGCCGCCCCGGCCGAAGCGCCCGTTTCGCCGCTGCCCGTGCCCAAAATCCACCTCAAGCTCGACACCGGCATGCGTCGGCTGGGCTTCGACGAAGCCGACCTGCCCGCCTTGCTGGGCCGCCTGCGCGCCCACGCCGCCCACCTGCCCGTGACCAGCCTGATGACTCACCTGGCTACCGCCGACGAGCCCGCCCACGACGATTTCACCCAGTCCCAGCTGGCGGCCTTCCGCCGCATGGCCGCCGCCATCGAAGCCGTGCTGGGCCATCCGGTCCTCAAGCACGCGCTGAACTCGGCCGGCATTTTGCGCTTCCCCGAGGCGCAGCTCGACATGGTGCGCCTCGGCATCGGCCTCTACGGCGTCGATGCCAGCAACGCCGCCGACCCCGGCGCGCTGCGGCCCGTGAGCCAGCTGCGCACCACCATCTCCCAACTGAAAACCCTGCCCGCCGGCCACACCGTGGGCTACGGCCGCCGCGGGCAGGCCACCGGCGGCGAGCGCCGCATTGCCACGCTGGCCATCGGCTACGCCGACGGCTACGACCGCCGCTTCGGCAACGGCAACGGCACAGTGCTCATTCATGGCCAGCCGGCCCCGCTGGTGGGCTCAGTGTGCATGGATATGTGCATGGTCGACGTGACGAACATTCCGCAAGCCCGGGCCGGCGACGTGGCCCTGGTTTTCGGCGAGGGCCTGCCGCTGCCCGCCCTGGCCGCCCGCATCGGCACCATTGCCTACGAACTGCTCACCAACGTGAGCGAGCGGGTGAAGCGCGTGTTTGTGAGCGAGTAGCCTGCCCGGCCGGTGCGGAGGCCGCGCCACTCACCAACAGCAGCTCCCACGCGGCCGCATATCGCCGTTGCCCGCTACTGCAACGAGTAGGGTCGGGGCCTGCCTTCGCCTACCATGTACACTAACCCGGAAACCGCTCAGGCGTGCTCGCTCTGGTACTGCGCGGGCTCTCCCCTGAGCCGGGGGAAGCCCGCTATAGCCCGAAAAAAGCAGCTAGAGGGCTTCTGGGTTTAGTGGATGGGCGTCGCTACTCCCGTAAACCAGCCTGAGTTCTGCTAAAAGCGGGTTTCTGGAAGCCGGCGTGGTGTCTTTGGGATGGCTGCTTGTTCGATAAGAGTATTTTTTAGACCGCAGCTTTGGAAAATTCGACCTCGAAAACAATGTGTCTACCAAAATATAAAAGGACCGAAGGAGATGAGTAAATAGCTTTACCTCCTAATCAAGGTTATTTCTTCTGTTGCTGCACCTACTTTTGATGAAATAATTTAGATACATTTTTATCCTCTTATTGCTTTTTTGGGGCCACAATACCCCGCGCCTGGAGCCAGGCACCGGCGATGGCAGGCATTAAAGGCACGTTGCAAACGGAGCGGGGCGGCGTGCTTATTGGAGCCAGCGTGGTGGCCATTCACTTCCCCACCGGCACCCGGCGCAACACCAGCACCAACGTGCAGGGCGAGTTCGTGCTGGATGCCCTGCTGCCCGGCGGACCCTACTCGATTCAGGTAGTCCCGGGTTCCGCACCCAGGTAATCAACGACGTGTTTCTGAAAGCGGGCCAGCCGCTGGCCCTGAGCCTGACGCTGGCCCCCGACGTGGTGGCCGTGGGTACCCGCCGCCTCGACCGTAGCGGCAGCGATGCCATTGCTCCCGTCGACGTAATCGAGATGCGCCAGCCGGCGCTCACCGGGGCCTACACCGACAACACCCAGCTGCTGAACTACGTGGTGCCTTCGTTCAACACCAACCGTGAAACGTCGGCCGACGGGGCCGACCACGTCGACGCCTTTAACCTGCGCGGCCTGGGCGTCGACCAGGTATTGGTGCTCGTGAACGGCCACCGGCGGCATTCCTCGGCCTTGGTGAACCTGCTCGGTAGCCGTAGCCTGGGCAGCTCGCCCACCGACCTGAACACGATTTCGGCCAACGCGCTGGACCGCGTCGAAATCCTGCGCGATGCCCAGTACGGTTCGGACGCCATTGCCGGGGTAATGAACCTGACCCTGAAAAGCGCTGACTACGGCGGCAACGTGCTGGTAAACAATGGTATTCATGCCGGCGGCTACGGCTACACTACCGGCCTGAGCATTAACAAGGGCCTGAAGCTGGGCCAGAAGGGCTTTCTGAACCTGACGGGCGATGTGGACTACCGCAACTTCACCACCACCGACGGCTACAACCGCGACCTCAGCTCCTGACCCATTTTCTCGCCCGACCAAGCGCAGGAAGACTCTTTTATGCTGGCCAACCGCAAAACCAACCGCGACTACCGCCAGCGCAACGGCGATGCCCGCGTGCTGAACTACCGCGGGGTGTGCAACGCGGGCGTGCAGCTGTCGGAGAAAGTCCGGCTCTACTCATTTGGCACCTACAACTACC
Organism: Bacteroidota bacterium; assembly: GCA_030853985.1. GTDB lineage: Bacteria > Bacteroidota > Bacteroidia > Cytophagales > Hymenobacteraceae > Hymenobacter. The sequence goes on from JALYUH010000091.1 coordinate 2,920, forward strand.
GCCGCGGCCAGGCTGTGGCCCCCTGGGTGCTGCCCAGCGCCAACCCCCTCGACTTAATTGCCGCACCGATGCCTACCAGATTATTGCCGGCGAGGATGCCTCGTGGCGCGAATACAACCAAGGCGTGGCGGGCACTGCGGGCGGTTCGCAGGGCTTCATCGGCTTCGACCCCACGGCGGCCGCTTCGGGCACGGGCAGCCGCCGCAACGTGGCCGGCTTTCTCGATGTGGAAGCCGATATCGTGAAGCGCTGGACCGTGGGCGCGGCCGTGCGCTACGAAAACTACTCCGACTTCGGGGCCAAGTTCATCTATAAAAGTGAACACCCGCGTGCGGGCCACCGACTGGCTGGCCCTGCGCGCCGGCTACAACACCGGTTTCCGGGCTCCCTCGCAGGCGCAGCAGTTATACAGCCAGCTCTCGCTGCTGCCCACCGCGGGCGGCACCACGTACTCGGGCATCTTCAACAACCAGAGTGCCATTGCCCAGGTGGCGGGCATTAGCCGGCTGGCTCCCGAAACCTCCCAGAACAGCAGCGCGGGCCTCGTGCTGAGCCCCACCAAGCAGCTAACCCTGACGGCCGACGTGTATCAGATTGATATCGACAACCGCATCAGCCTCACCAATGTGTTCAGCGACACTACGGGCAGCCCCCTGGGCATGGCCCTGCAGGCAGCCAACACCACCAGCGTGCAGTTCTTCGCCAATGCCGTGAACACCCGCACGCGGGGCCTCGACCTGGTGGCCCGCTACGCCCAGCCGCTGGGCCGGGGCGCAGTTTCGGCTTCGGCGGGGGCCAACTTCAACGAAACCAGCCTGCGCAGCTTGCAGGTGCCGGCCTCGTTTCAGAGCATTCAGCACGACGATGTGGAGGGCAACAACTTTGTGGGCCAGCGCGAGCTGTCGCTGCTCACCACGGGCAGCCCCCGCAGCAAGCTCATTGGCAAGCTGAGCTACGAAGGCGGCAAGCTCGGCGGGCAGGTAAGCATCACGCGCTTCGGCCAGGTGGCGTTCTACGACTTCAACTTCGATGGCTTGGGTGAGGGAGCTTACCTGCTCGTCTTCAAGCCCAAAACCGCCACCGACCTGCTGCTCACCTATCAGGCTACCAAGGGCCTGCTGCTGGCCGCCGGGGCCCACAACGTCTTCAACGTGCGCCCCGACAACATCGACACGGCCGCCGACAACGGCCACGCCCCCGAAGGCATCCCCGCGCCCTTCAACCGCGACCGCGCGTCGGCCAATGCCTATCTATCCACCAAATATGGCTCCACCGTCAGCCTGCCCTACGACCACGACATTTTGCCTTACCAGGCCGTGCAGATGGGGGCGCGGGGCGCTTTCTTCTTCCTGAAAGCCTCCTACCGCTTCGGCTTGTAAAAACAGCGGCTCAGCCGGTATTACCCCTGTTTCGGCGCCGAAACGGGGGTATTTTTTTGGACGTTGGCTGCTATATTTAATGTTGGCAAGGTATTTATTTTGCTACTTTACAGTTGGCTTGGCCTGTTCCCAATTGGGAAGGGCTTACGCAGCCGCTAGTGCATCTCTTTTATCAAATGAAAATCAATACTTTATCCATGTTTGGGATGCTGGCCGCGAGTTGCTTGCTCCTGGCCCTGGCCGCGCCGATACAGGCGGTTATGGCGCAGGTGCCGGCGGCCAGCCCGCCGCCCGCCGACGCCCCGGCCCCGGCGCTCGACGGCCTCTGGAAAGGCCCCCTGAAAGTGCCCGGCGGCCAGCTCGAAGTCATTTTCCGCTTGGTGAAAACCGTCGATGGCTACTTTTGCAGCCTCGACGTGCCCTTGCAGAAAGTGAGCCGCATGAACGTGAAAGCCGAGGTGAAGGGCGACTCCATTCGCCTGTTTGCCGAAGAGGCCGCCAGCCGTTTCATCGGCCGCATCATGCCCGGCGGCAAAGAGATGGTGGGCACCTGGCAGGCCCCCGGCTACAAAACGCCCATGACGCTGACTTTCAGCGCCCAGCCCGCTTATAATGCGAAGAACGTGCGCCTCACTCCGCCCTACCGCGAGGAAGAAGCCACGTTCAGCAACCTCGTAGTGAATGCCCGCCTCAACGGCATGCTCACCATTCCGGCCGGCCAGGGTCCGTTTCCGGCCGTGGTGCTGCTGAGCGATAGTGGCCCGCATGACCGCGACGGCACGGTGGGCGACTTTGCCCCCCTGGGCCAGCTGGCCGACTACCTCACCCGCCGCGGCATTGCCGTGCTGCGCTTCGACGACCGGGGCGTGGGCAAGTCGGGCGGCACGCCCGCCACCACCACCGCCGACCTCGTGAGCGATGCCCAGTCGGGCCTCAACTACCTGCGCACCCGCCCCGAAATCGACCTCTCGCACCTGGGCCTCGTCGGCCACGGCGAGGGCGGCAACGTGGCCCTGCTGGCCGCCGCGCAGCCCCTGCCGCCGGCTTTTGTCGTCACGCTGGCCGCCTACGGCCTGCCGGGCCGCGACATTGTGGTGCAGCAGCAGGCCACCACGCTGCGCACCCTGGGCACCGAAAATGCCCAGATTGATGCGGCCACCAAGCGCCAGATGGCCATGCTCGAAATTATCCGCCAGACCTCCGATAATGCTCAGGCCCAGGCCATTGTGGCCAACATGCTGAAGCAGAACAACGCCGCCATCGACAACGCCACGGCCCAGGCCAGCGCCAGCGAGATGACCTCGCCGCACTACCGCTACTTCCTGGCTTTCAACCCCATCGAGAAGCTAGCTGTTGTGGCCTGCCCCGTGCTGCTGCTCAACGGCACTTCCGACCTTACCGTGAACGCCGATGCTAACCTGAATGCCCTCGAAAAAGGCCTGAAAGCCAGCAAGAAACCAGTCGCCGTGCATAAGATGGCCGGTGTCAATCACCTGTTCCAGCCCGAGCAAGCCAAGTGGCCCATCGTCAACGGTCAGCAGCAGCCCAACTTTTCGCCCGAGTCGGAAGAAATTATCCGCGAATGGATTATCGCACAGGCTAAAAAGTAAGGCCGGCTGCGGCTAGATGAAAAAACGCAACAGGCCCTGCTGCAAAGCGGGGCCTGTTGCTGTGCGCCAATCACGGAGGCAATTGCGATGCGCAGTAGGGGCGGGGCCCGCCCCCGCCCGTCGTCGGAGAGGTGCGGGTGGTGTTGCGATTGCAGGGCTGGGACTGCACTTCGCCCAAATACTAGGCGAAAACCGGCCAGCGTGCTGCTGTGGTGGCCGCAACATGGTTGCGCTGGTTCTTCTGCCTCACCGGCAGTCTGAAGTGCGCAAGGCCCTTCAGCAAACCCCACGAAAAAGCCCCGCTGGCATCACCGGCGGGGCTTCCTAGGCGGCTGGGCCGCGCGCTTACTTGTAGATATCTACCTCGGCCTTAATCATAGCATTATAGTGGCGGCCGGAGCTGTTGGACAGCGTGAGCAGGTTCCAGCCCTTGCCAATGGTATAGCTCCAGGTGCGGCTTTCTTTGAACTCGAACGTGGGGCGCATAATCTGGCCGTAAGGCGTATAGTTGTCCATGAAGTTCGTGGTGTAGAACTTGTCGCCGCCCACAATCCACTCCATGGCCACAAAAAAGCCTTCCTCGGGAGCTTTGATGTTGTAAGTGTTCAGGTCGATGGTGTACCACTCGCCGCCGCGAGAAGCCGATACCACCACGTTTTCCGTTAGCAGGTCGGTGTTAGGGGCGTTGTAGTTGCCGTCGGCTTTGTAGATGCGCACGCGGAACGGCTCGCGCGGGAAGCCGTTTTCGCCGATGTAGAACGACACGGTGCGTACGTTGCCCAGCTTCTTCTGCTTTTCGTTTTTCACGAAAAAAGCGTACTGGCTGCCCGGCAGGCCCTGAATCATGCCCTCGCCCGGGTTGTTGGAATTGGAGCCGAGTTCCCCAACCTTAATCTTGCTGCTTTTTACAATCACCCCGCCGTCTTTGCCCAAATCAATAAAGCGCTTGTTGAGCTCCACAATCAGGTCTTCGGTGCTGCCGCGCTTGATGGTGATAGCGCTGCGGTCGTAGCCCAGCGTCATCACAATCAGCGAGTCCTGGCTGGTTTTTTCCAGGCCGGCCAGCTGGAAATAGCCATACTCGTTGGTGAGGGCGCCCGTGCCCTCCTCGCGCAGCGAGATGGAGGCAAACGGCACCGGGTCTTTGGTTTTGGCATCCACAACGCGGCCGGTGATGCGGTTTTCCTGCGCCCAGCTCAGCGCCGGGAGCAGCAGCAGAACCCATAAAACGAGAAAAGGTATGCGTTTCATCATCGCCAAGAATAATTATATCGGGTGTAGTCCGGCAAATTTACAAATTCCCCGCCACATATGGTAGTGGCTTGAAAACGGAAAATACGGAGTCCCAGCCGCTAAGGCTACCTTTTTTTGGCGGATAAAAAGAAAAAAACCCCTTCTGGCTGGCTGAAATCAGCTTTTTTAAGGGTATGAGTAATTAAATAATTGGTTCCTCACGAAGTTAAAATTAACTCCCGGCCGGGAATTCCGTATCGAGGCAAAATAAATTCTTTCATATTTTCTTGATTCCTTCCCATGACGAAGCTCCTCTTGCCCGCACTGGCCGCTACTTTGCTCCTCGCCAGCTGCGAAACCAAACATTCGGAAACCAAAGACCAGCTCGGCGAAGCTGGCCAGGACACGGCCGTGATGGCCCGTGATGGCCAGACGGCCGGGCAGATGGTTGACCAGGCTGCTGCTTCGGCTGCCAACACCTGGGACATGACCAAGGCCAAGCTCGCCGACGTGAAATTCAAGGAAATGACCCTGCCCGGCGTAACCGTGCGCGGCGACAGCACCTACAGCGTGTACAGCGTGGATGAAACCGTGCTTTTCGATACCGATAAGGCCGAAGTAAAACCCACCGCCGCCGCCTCGCTCCAGCAGATTACGGCTTCCATCGGCCAGCGCTACGCTACCCAGCAAGTGCGCGTGATGGGTTTTGCCGACTCGCGCGGCGACAAAGGCTACAACCGCGAGCTGAGCGAAAAGCGCGCGGAGGCCGTGAAAAACTACCTCACCACCACTGGCAAAATCGACGGGGCCCGCGTGAGCGTGGAACCCATGGGTGAAACCCAGCCCGTGGCCACCAACGCCACCGCCGCCGGCCGGAAGGAAAACCGCCGCGTGGAGATAGCCGTGCGCACCCGCTAAGCGGCCAGCTGCCGCTGATTGGCAATTGCAAGGCCCGTCCTGATTTTCAGGGCGGGCTTTTGGCGTATTGGCCCTTGGGCAGCGGGTCGCTATGGAGGAGCTTTTCGAAAGGACAAATTGGGGAAATTTCATTACTCACCCGGCTTTTTCGTATCTTGCAGCTGCTCTAGTCGGCCCCGGTAATTTATGAGAAAAAAATACCTTTTCCTGCTTCTTTCACTATTGGCCGGTGCTGGGCGGCCGGCGGCGGCCCAGGTCCCTGC
>JALYUH010000106.1 GCA_030853985.1 Bacteroidota bacterium
CGACAGCACCCTGGCCCCCGACCGCGCCCTAAGCTTCACGGTGACGGCCCCGGCCGGCCCCGTGCGCGTGGCCCTGCTGCTGCTACCCGACGATGCCCCCGCCCCCGGCGTGGTGCTGGAAGCCACCGCTCCCCGCCACCCCACCCGTGTGCTGGCCGCCGACCTCGGCCCGGCCGGGGCGCAGTACCTGCTGCTCGAAAACGACCACGACCAGCCCGCCAGCGTGCGGGTGCGCGTGCTGCCGGTGGGCGGCTAGCCCCCTGGCCAGCCCTGCCGAAACGAACGCGGCCACCGCTCCTCCAACGCCAAAAAAGGCCCCGTGCTACCAGCGCACGGGGCCTTTTGGCATGCTTGCATCGGGCGGGCGGCGGGCTACTCAGCCGCCGCCAGCCGGCTCACGCAGGTTTTCAGGCTTGCGCGCCAGTGCGGGATGGCCACGCCCAGCGCGGTTTTGATTTTGGTTTTGTCCAGCACCGAAAACGGCGGGCGGACGGCTTTGGTGGGGTATTCGCTGGTGCGGATGGGCGTGGTTTTCACCGAAATCCCGCTTAGCTCGAAGATGGCCGCGGCGAAGTCGTACCACGAGGTCAGCCCTTCGTTGCTGTAGTGGTAGAGGCCGTAGGCCGTGCTCCCGGTTTCAATGATATCCAGCATAACGCCCGCCAGGTCGATGGCGTAGGTGGGCGTGCCCACCTGGTCCCAAATCACGCGCAGCTCGTCGCGCTCGCGGCCCAGCTTCTGCATGGTTTTCACGAAGTTGCCGGCAAATTCCGAGTACAGCCAGCTGGTGCGCAGCGTGAAGTATTTCTCCGTCAGGCCCGGAATCACCTGCTCGCCCTCGAGCTTGGTGAGGCCGTAGACGCCCAGCGGCGCGGTTTCGTCGGTTTCGAGCAGCGGCTCGTGGCCCGCGCCGGCAAACACAAAATCGGTCGAAATCTGGATGAGCGTGCTGCCGTGCTCGGCGCAGAGGCGGGCCAGGTTTTCCACGCCGTCGCGGTTGATGCGGCGGGCCAGGTCCACGTCGTCCTCCGCTTTGTCGACGGCCGTGTAGGCCGCGCAGTTGATGACGTAGGCCGGGCGGTGCGCGGCAAACTGGGCCGCTAAGCCCTCGGGGTTGAGAATATTGGCCTCGGCTTCGGCCAGAAACAGCAGGCCCGCCGTGCCGCGTTCGCGGGCCACGTGCGCCAGGCATTGCCCCAATTGCCCGGAGGCTCCAAAAACCAGTGTCGTACGCATAGCTAAAACTCGGATTAGCCCGCAAGTTAGGCCACCTGGCCTTGTAGCGCAGGTAGTAGCGGGTGCCTCACGCGCAAGGCAGCTGCAACAATGCGCCAGCCAAAGCCGATTTAGTACCGTTGCGGAGCCAGTAGCGCGCACTGTTAGTTCGCGTCGCGCAATGGGCGCTGCGATTGCGCGCGACGCGAACTAAAAGTTCGCGCTACGGCCCTTGCAATCGCAAGCTACTCCTTGGGCGGCAGCAGCTTCTGGCCCGCCGATATTTCCTTGCCCACAATGGCCTGCTTGTTTTTGATGGGCTCGAAGCGCACCTCGCGGGGCTGCTTTTCGCTCAGGTATTTCCAGTAGCGCAGGGGCATGTGGCGGCGGTGCAGCTTCAGGTTTTTGCGCTCGGGAATGTTGACATGGTCGAAATATGTCTGCCAGAGGTGCCGGAACAGCGGCTCCCGCTCGTCGAGCACGGTGGCGGAAACAGCGGTTGATTTCTGGGCCGCCGGGTTCTCAAACTGCACGATGTCGGTGCGCGTGCGGTCGTAGTACAGCCCGTAGTGGCGGCGGCGGTCATATATCAGCCAGCGCTGGTCGGCGTAGCGCTTGGTGAAGTGGGCGGCAATGAGCGGCAGCACGTCCATATCCGGCTCGATGGTGGCGTGAAACAGCTCGTCGCTGGTTTTCTCGAAGCGCACGAAGGCCTCCATCCGGTGCTTTTCGCGGAACATCATCTGGGCCAGGCGCTGCACGCGGCGCACGTCGGCGTTGGCGTAGTTCTCCGCAACGTCCACGGCCGAGCGCAGGGCCAAATCCACGTAGCGGAAAATCAGCAGCTCGCGCTCCGCATCCTCACTCAAAAAAACGTGGTAGAGGCGGGCGCGGGCTTCGTTGTCCATCGTTTTCAAAAGCCCGTCCCACACGCGGGTGGCCTGCGCCTCGTCGGTTTCGCGGTGGGCGGGCTGGGCGAACAGACCGATTTGGGCCGTGGCTTCGGGCTGCAGGCTGTTGGGCGGCGACTTGCTTTCGTAGATGCTGAACAGCACCGTGAGCAGGCCCTCAAACGTGCCGTCGTAGGTATAATCCAGCGGCGGGGCCGTGAGCGCGGGTGCCCCCGCCCGGCGCGGGGCGGCCGGGGCAATGGCGGCAGATGGACGGCGGACGGGTTTCAAGAGGGATAACAGAAGGTAAACAGCCCGTCATGCCTCGGCTCTGCTCGGCATGACGGGCTGTTTTACTACAACGGTACAAGGTTACGCGGCCTGCTGGCGCTGCTCGCGCGGGCGGCTGGCTTCGTGGCGGGCGCGCGCCTCGTCATGCAGCTGGCGGACCAACGGCATTAGCTCGCTGAGGCGGCAGCAGCACGAGAGGCGGTTCACTTTATCGGACTGCGGCAGCGGCGCGGGCTGGGGCTGCGCCTGGCGATGAATGACTTTCATGACAGAAAAGAGGATGTCGTGCTGCACGCCGCCCAGATGGCCGGGGTGCAGCAGCGCGGTGGACGAGTCGGAATTGAAGTCGGCTTTCATGCGGGAATCAGGAGGCTTGAGCGAATAAATCGAGCTGCTGCGTAACGAGGGCCGAGCGCACCGAGCCGGCCCCGAACAGAATCTGGCGGCGCACCTGCTGCTCGGTCAGCTCGCCGATGACGGGCTGGTGCTCGCCGCGGCAGGTGAGGAAGTATTTGGCGCGCTTAAGCACCACGCCCAGCTGGCGCAGGGTTTCCATATCGAGGGTGGCGAAGCGGCGGGCCGCGATAATGCGCTTGGCCGAGCGCGCGCCCACGCCGGGAATGCGCAGTATCATCTCATAGTCGGCCACGTTCACATCGACGGGGAAAACGTGGCGGTTGCGCAGGGCCCAGGCCAGCTTGGGGTCGATTTCGAGGTCGAGGTGCGGGTGGGCGGCGTCGAGGATTTCATCGGCCTGGAAGCCGTAGAAGCGCCGCAGCCAGTCGGCCTGGTACAGGCGGTGCTCGCGGATGACGGGCGGCTGCGTGACTTGCGGCAGGCGGGCGTCGTCGGTGACCGGGATGTAGCCGGAGTAGTACACCCGCTTCAGCCCGTAGCCCTGGTAAAGCTGGTCGGAGAGCTTGATGATTTGCAGGTCGGTTTCGCCGCTGGCTCCCACGATGAGCTGGGTGCTTTGGCCGGCGGTGGCGAAACCGGGCACTTTCTTGAACAGCGCCTTTTCTTCCTTATTCTGAATGATGCCATCTCGAATCTGAGCCATCGGGGTCAGGATTTCCTGGTAGTTTTTCTCCGGGGCCAGGGTGGTGAGGGCCAGCTCGGAGGGCAGCTCAATGTTCACGCTGAGGCGGTCGGCGTAGAGGCCGGCCTCGGCAATGAGCTCCTCGCTCGCGCCGGGAATGGCTTTGACGTGGATGTAGCCGTTGAAATTGTGCTCGGTGCGCAGCTTCTTCACAATGCGTACCAGCCGCTCCATCGTGTAGTCGGGGCTGGAGAAGATGCCCGAGCTCAAAAACAGCCCCTCGATGTAGTTGCGGCGGTAGAAGTTGATGGTGAGGTCCACGACTTCATCGACGGTGAAGGCGGCGCGCTTCACGTCGTTGCTCCGGCGCGACACGCAGTAGGCGCAGTCGAAGATGCAGTGGTTGGTGAGCAGGATTTTGAGCAGGCTCACGCAGCGGCCGTCCTCGGTGTAGCTGTGGCAGATGCCCATGCCTTCGGCGTTGCCGAGGCCTTTGCTTTCATTTTTACGCTTGCCGCCGCTGCTGCTGCACGAGGCGTCGTACTTGGCCGCATCGGCTAATATGCTTAGTTTCTCCTGAATGCGCTCGTTCATGCGGCGGGGCGTTGCTTTCGGCCTTAAAAGTAATAACCAGCGCCCAATCGGGCACTATGCGGTAAGCTAATTTTATTGGAAATAGTTTCCTTTTTCGGTAAAATCACTCCGCTGCTATTTCGTACCGCTTTAGCAAACCCGCGCCTCCGGCACCGGTGCCGCGGGGTCGGGATGCCAATGGCCGCCGCTGCTTTTCGTAATTTGCGGCGTTGCCCCTCTCCATGAGCTTTCGCGGTTGTTCTGTATCGGTCTGGCTAGTGGGCCTGCTCCTGCTTGCAGGGCTGGCCCGGCCCGCGCGCGCCCAAACGTTTGACCCGCGCTCGGCGGTGCCGCCCGACTCGCTGCACGCCACCGGGGAGGTGCTGCCCGCCCGCCCCGACTCCCTGCGCGAGCGGTTCAACCAGGAGCGGCTCATCAACCGCCTGCAAGCCTACTCGCGCCGCAAAACCATTGCCGGCCGGGCCATGTCGGGCCTGCTCAATTTCACGAACCGCCAGGGCGAGCAGGCGGGCCTCGACGTGGTGCTGCTCGACCGGCAGTTCGACCGGCACAGCTTCAAAATTGTGCGCCGCATCACCATCCGGCCGCTCGATGCTTTCGGCTACAGCCTCACCGATTCGACCCAGCACCCGCGCACGCTGCTCGACAAAGCCGGCAACGGTCTGCACATCAAAACCGCGCGGGCCCGCATCCGGCAGGTGCTGCTGTTTCGGGTGGGGCAAGCGCTAGAACCCCAGGCCCTGGCCGAATCGGAGCGCCTGCTGCGCCAGACCCCCGAGATTCTGGATGCCCGCGTGCTGGTGAACGAGCGCACCACCACCCGCGACAGCGTCGATATTGAGGTGCTGACCACCGACGTGTTCAGCATCACGGCGGGCGTGCAGGTGGGCACGGCCACGTCGGGCGTTATCACGCTCGGCGACCAGAATTTTCTGGGCCTGGGCCATCAGATTGAGAATTCCTACAACTACGGGCGGGAATACGACAACTCGCCCGGTGCCCAGACCTGGGCCTACGAGGGCAGCTACACGGCCCCGTTCCGGCACTTCCTGTACGCCCAGGCGCGCTACCGCAACGAGTTCAACATCCGCTCGGGGGGCGTGTCGCTCAAGCGCGACTTCTACTCGCCCACCACCCGCTACGCCGGGGCCATCACCCTCGACCGCCACAACCTGAACATTGCGGTGGCGGCCCCGCTGCCCGGCCAAACCTACCACTACTACCCCCTCGACTACAACGTGCAGGATGCCTGGGTGGGCCGCGCCCTGCGCCTGCGCTCCTACGACCTGGGCTACGAAAACCCAGGCCGCATCATCGTGGCCACGCGGGTGGTGCGCAGCCATTTTCAGACGGTGCCCACGCCCACGTCCGTCGAGGTTCCCAACTACCAGAATACGTACCACAACACCACGCTGCTGCTGGGCACGGTGGGCTACTCGGTGCGCCGCTACTATAAGGACCGGTACCTGTTTGGCTTCGGCCGCACCGAAGACGTGCCCACGGGCACGGTGGTGAGCTTTACGGCGGGCTACGACGCGAACAGCGTGGTGCCCCGCCGCTACCTCGACGTGCGGCTGGCGGCGGCGGCTTTCAGCACCCGCAGTGGCTACCTCTACGGCGCGCTGGACGCGGGCGGCTACCAGCGCCTCGACGGCAGCAACCACTGGGAGCAGGGCCTGCTCACCGGCGAGCTCACGTCGTTCACCCGGCTTTACCACGCCGGCAACTGGCAATACCGGCACTTCCTCAGCAGCCGGGCCACCATTGGCCTGAACCGCCGGCCCGGCGAGTTTTTGCAGGGCATTACTAACGACCGGGGCTTGCGGGGCTTTTCGCCGGCCACGCCCATTCTGGCCACCAGCCGCTTCGTGCTCAACTACGAAACCACGTTGTTCACGCCGCTCTCGCTGCTGGGCTTCCGGCTGGCCGGCATTGCCTTTGCCGATGCGGCCTGGGTTACCAACCGGCCCGGCGGGGGCTCCCCTTTTGCCGACACGCCCTACACCGGCTTCGGGCTGGGCCTGCGCTTCCGCAACGAGTTCACGGTGCTGCGCACCTTTCAGCTGCTGCTGGGCTACTACCCGCGCGGCCTGAACGCGGCCAACGGCATTCGCATGTACGAAAGCACCCGCGAAACTATCACCTTCAGCGACTTTGGGCTGGGTGCGCCCGGCGTGCCGGGCTACCAGTAAGCTGCCGGGGCCGGTACGCAACCGCGCCCGGCCTCCTGAGCGGAAGCCGGGCGCGGCGGTGGTCTATCGAATATCAATAAGTGCTAACGGGATAAATACACGTGGATAACGGAATAGGCAAAGATGAAACGTAAGGCGGGAGCTTAGCGGCTGGCATTGAAGCCGATGGGTAGGGTGCAGGCCACGCGCACAGGCTGGCCGTGCACGCGGGCGGGCTCCCAGGCGGGCATGGTCCAGATGAGGCGCAGGGCTTCTTCGTTGAGGCCGTTGCCGGGGCCGCTCACCACGTGGGCATCCAGCACCTTGCCTTGGGCGCTGAGCGTGAAGTTGATATAGACCTTGCCCGAAATACCCCGGTTCAGGGCCTGCATCGGGTAGTGAATGGATTTGCCGACGTAGGCTGCGAATGCTTTGTTGCCGCCCACAAACTGGGGCCGCACTTCGGGGTTCACAAATACCGAGTCGGAGTTGATGGCCGCCGGCGCTGGCACCGCCGCCGAGCTGGCCAGGGCCTCCGGGCTGGCCAGGGCCATTGGGGTAGGGCGCGTCTGGGCGTGGCTGTGGCCGGCCGCCAACAGGCCCAGCAAGGCGGTGAGCATGGAAAAGCGTAGCGTATTTTTCATAAGATGACCGGATAAAGGGGCAGGCGAAGGCGGGTGCGCGTGGGTGGCTCCCGCTGCGACCTACGATGGAAAGCTACAAAATAGTTTTCACGAAATTGACTTATCGGCGGATGAGGCCCCCGCCAGCCGGGTGCGGCACCGGGCTAAATCGTGGCATTATTCGAAGGGCATTTTTGGGTAGTAGCGGCAATTAAATTCAATCAGCGGATTTTTTGGCATTATGACGAGACGCTAACGGAACAATTTTTCTGGCTGCCCAAGCATTATTTTTTCGTGAATTAAAACAGCATTATTCCGGACAGGTCGTTTTTGCCGAAATCTCTCAAAAATGCGGCGTACATTTGCCATCGTATATCGACGATATAAGAACCATGGCTTTAGACAAACGCACGCATTTTACGGCGGCCGAGCAGCGCCTCGCGGCCATTGCCAAGGCCTTGGGGCACCCGGCGCGGGTTTCTATTGTGCGGCTGCTGGCCCAGCGCCAGGGCTACGGGTGCGGCGAGCTGGTGCTGGAGCT
>JALYUH010000107.1 GCA_030853985.1 Bacteroidota bacterium
GTAGTAGCCAGCGCGGCTACGGCCGTAGTTGCGGTAGGGCTGGTAGGCATAACGCTGGCGGTAATAATCGACCCGCAGCCAGGGTCGAGCCCCGCGATAGTCGACAATTACCGGGTGGAACTGGTAGGGGTCATACCCATAAAGCTCAGGTAGCGGCACCCAGTAACCATCCTGATACACAATATATTGTTGGTTGTAGAGGTCGTAGTAGCCGTCGATTTCGGGGATGTAGTAGAACTGCGTGCCCTGCGGCACGGGCGGCCCCCAGGCGGGCGTACCCACGTTGATGTTGACCTGCGCCTGGGCGTGGGCGGCCGGAGCTGCTACGAGCGCAGCGGCGCTCAGCAAAGCAGTGGCGAAAATGCGGGGAAGGAATTTCATGGGGAGTTCAGGCAAAAGGTAAGCAGAATTACGGAGGCATTGGCAAGGAAAGTGCCAAACCCAGGCTACGCAAAAGCCCCGCCGGGTGGGGCGAGGCTTCGGCGCATTGATTGGCCAGCGGAATTAGTGCTTGCCGTGGCCTTTGCCGTGGTCTTTGTCTTTGTCCTTGCCTTTGCCCTCGTGCTTATCGTGGTGCTCGTCGGAGTAATACGCGCCGTTGGCGGGCACCACCACGTAGCCTTGCTTGACCAGTTTTTTGGCCTGGCCGGGCGGCATGCCGTGGGGGTTGCCCCCGTGCTTGGGGTATTTTACCTTGTATTCGTCGTAGCGCGACCAGGGCTGAACTCCTACGTAATCGACCACTACCGGGTGAAAATTGGCCGTATTATAGCCCGAGAGGCTGCCGGTACGAATCCAGCGGCCATCGCGGCGCACCACGTATTGGCGGGCCGGAACATCATAAAAACCATCGGTTTCGGGGATGTAATAGTACTGCGCGCCTTGTGGCACCGCCGGCCCCCAGCTGGGCGGGTTGATGTTGATGTTAATCTGGGCGTGGGCAGCCGGGGCGGCCAGCAGGGCGGCCCCACTCAGCAGGACGGCACACAGGGTGGTGGGAATGAGTTTCATTTTTATGAGGCTGGGGAAATGAGCGGTGCAAAACCGGCCGGATGCAGGCATCCGGCCGAAGAGGTGATATACTGATTCAGAACTGTTGGGTTGGCCGTGGGCGCTTAGTCGCGGCTGTGGCGGCCACCCTGGCCGGGGCCAGGCTGGCCCTGCCCGGTGCTGGCCGGGCCGTTGCCGGAGCTGCCGTGGGCCTGCCATCCATTGCTCCCGTTGCCGCCGGACTGCGGCTGTTGGGGCTGCCCGCCGTAGCCACCGCGCGGGCCGCCGTTGTTGCTGCTCCCGCCATAGCTGCCGCCACCAGAGGGCTGGGACTGGCCACCGCGAGGACCATTGCCGTAGCTGCCATTGCCGTAGCCGTTACCATTGCCGTAGCCATTACCATCGCCGCTATTGCCGTAGCCGTTGTTGCGGTCGTGGTCGTTGCGGTCGTGGTCGTTGCGGTTGTTATAGCCCCGGCCGCCGCCGTAATAGCCCCCGCTGGGGTAGTTGCTGCGGCCGTAGCCATTGCCGTAGTAGCCATTGCTGTAGTAGCCGTTGCCGTAGCCACCCCGGCCGTAGCTGCGGTAGGGCTGGTAGGCGTAGCGCTGGTGGTAGTAGCTGCGCTGCAGCCAGGGCTCGCGGCCCCGGTAGGGGATGACGACCGGGTGGAACTGGTAGGGGTCGTAGCCGTAGAGCTGCGGCAGCGGCACCCAGTAGCCGTCCTGCAACACGATGTACTGCTGCGAGTAGAGGTCGTAGTAACCATCAATTTCGGGAATGTAATAATACTGCGTGCCAGAGGGAGCCTGCGGGCCCCAGCCCGGTGCGCCGATAGTAATATTCACCCCCACCTGCGCCTGAACAGTAGGAGCAGCCAGCAGGGCCAGCGCGCCCACCAGAGCAGCGCCAATAAATGTTGCGAGGGATTTCATGATAACTGAACTTGAAAGTAATGCGGGCCGACAAAGCCGTCCACGATGCTTAATATGCAAGGCAAGTGCCAAGATGCGATGCCGCTGGCGAGCCGCATCAACTAATATTGCCGGGCTTCGCTCGAGGAAGGGTATGTGAATGAATACTGGCTGATAATCTGAATGTTGCACAAGGTAGCCGCTGGCGATGCCGCGTGGCTGCTAACGCATAGGAGGCGTTGGGCTGCCGATGGTATGCACATTGGCACGAACTGCGGGCACAAACCGGCCGGCTGGCTTGTTGAGCACCAACGCCCGGCCCGATGGGCTGGCTAACGCGGCTGGCAATTTGCCTGTTTTCCTAGTCTTTGGGCTCCCTTCTTTCGTACCTTTACGCACTTCTTTGTTGCGTTCCTGAATGGCCAAAAAATCATCTGCTGCCCCGGTTGCGAAAGCGCCAAAAGCTCCCAAAACCACCGCCGCCGCGCTTAAAAAGCAGCTGGCCGGCACCCTCACCGAACCAGCCGCCGCCGCTGCCAGCCAGCCCAATCCGGCCAGCCTGGCCGTAGCCCTCCAGCACCAGACGCCCGAGACGCTGCCACCCCCCGCACCCCACGATGCGGCCCACGTGGCCCAGCATCCCGAGGCGCAGTACATTGAGGTGTACGGCGCCCGCGAGCACAACCTGAAAAATGTGAGCGTGAAGATTCCGCGCAACCGGCTGGTGGTGTTCACGGGTATTTCGGGTTCGGGCAAGTCGAGCCTGGCCTTCGATACCATTTATGCTGAAGGGCAACGGCGCTACATGGAGACGTTTTCGGCCTACGCCCGCAGCTTCATGGGTGGGCTGGAGCGGCCCGACGTGGACAAGATTGAGGGCCTGTCGCCGGTTATCAGCATCGAGCAGAAAACGACCTCGCGCAACCCGCGCTCCACAGTGGGCACCATCACCGAAATCTACGATTTCCTGCGTCTGCTCTATGCCCGCACGGCCGAGGCTTTCAGCTACGCCACCGGCAAAAAGATGATTCGGCAGAGCGACGACCAGATTATCAACTACATCCTTAAGCACTTCGACGGCAAGAAGCTGGTGGTGCTGGCGCCTGTGGTGAAAGGCCGGAAGGGCCACTATCGGGAAGACTTCCAGAAAATTGCCAAGCTGGGCTTCACCAAGGTGCGCGTCGATGGCGAAATCCTCGACATTACCGCCAAGATGCAAGTGGACCGCTATAAGATTCACGACATCGAAATCGTGATTGACCGGCTGCTGGTGAAGGAGGAGGACCGGTTCCGCCTCTCGGGCTCGGTGCAGAATGCCCTCACGCACGGCAAAGGCACCATGCTGGTGCTCGACCCCGACGCCAAAAAAGCCGCGCCGCAGTTCTTCTCGCGCTTTCTGATGGACCCCGCCACCGGTATCGCCTACGACGACCCGGCGCCCAACACGTTCAGTTTCAACTCGCCCTACGGCGCGTGCCCTACCTGCAACGGCCTGGGCGAAGTGCAGGAAATTACGGAAGAAGCTGTGCTGCCCGACCGTAAGCTAAGCATCAGCCGGGGTGGCATTGCGCCGCTGGGGGAATACCGCGACATCTGGATTTTTCAGCAGCTCCAGCTCATTCTCAAAAAGAACAAAGCCACGCTGAACACGCCCATCGAGAAGATACCCGAGGAGCTGCTGAAGCGCCTGCTGCACGGTATTTCGGAGGATGAGGCCGACAGCGGCAAAGGCATGTACAATGAGATGTTCGAGGGCATTATCCCCTTCCTGCGCCGGCAGATGGACTCGGAGTCGGATAACATCCGCGAGTGGATTGCGCAGTACGCGCAGGCCCAGCCCTGCCCCGAATGCCACGGCTACCGCCTCAAAAAAGAGAGCCTGCACTTCAAGATGGACGGCAAAAACATCGGCGAGCTGTCGGTGATGGATTTGAACGACTTGGCCGCCTGGTTTGAGGGCCTGGAAAGCCGCCTGACGGACCGCCAGAACGTGATTGCCCGCGAATTACTAAAGGAAATCCGCAAGCGCATCGGCTTTCTGCTCGAAGTGGGCCTCGACTACCTGAACCTGCACCGCCCCGTGCGCACGCTCAGCGGCGGCGAAAGCCAGCGCATCCGCCTCGCCACCCAGATTGGTACGCAGCTCGTGGGTGTGCTCTACATCATGGATGAGCCGAGCATCGGCCTGCACCAGCGCGACAACGAGCGGCTCATCAAGGCGCTCCAGCACCTGCGCGACATTGGCAACTCGGTAATTGTGGTGGAGCACGACAAGGACATGATTCTCAACGCGGACCACGTGCTCGATATTGGTCCTGGCGCGGGCATCCACGGCGGCCACATTGTGGCTTCGGGCACGCCGCAGGAGATTTTCAACTCCGGCTCGCTCACCTCGCAATACCTCAGCGGCCAGAAACATATCGAGTTGCAAAAGAAGAAGCGTAAGGGCGAAGGCACCGAGCTGGTGCTGAAGGGCGCAAAGGGCAACAACCTCAAAAACGTGACCCTAAAGGTGCCGCTGGGCAAGCTGGTGGCCGTGACGGGTGTATCTGGCTCGGGCAAGTCTACGCTCATCCACGACACGCTGTACCCCATTCTGAACCAGTATTTCTTCAACGCCAAGCGCGAGCCGCTGGCTTACGGCAGTATTGAAGGACTGGATTTGGTGGACAAGGTGATTGAGGTGGACCAGTCGCCCATCGGCCGTACGCCGCGCTCCAACCCGGCCACCTACACCGGCGTGTTCACCGAAATCCGGCAGCTGTTTGGCGAGATGGCGGAGGCGAAAATCCGGGGTTATGGCCCCGGCCGCTTCTCCTTCAATGTGAAGGGCGGGCGCTGCGAAACCTGCGAGGGTGCGGGCATCCGCACCATCGAAATGAACTTCCTGCCCGACGTGCACGTGCCCTGCGAAACCTGCAAAGGCCGCCGCTACAACCGCGAAACGCTGGAAGTGCGCTTCAAAGGCAAGTCCATCACCGACATTCTCGATATGACCGTGGAGAAGGCCGTGGAATTCTTCGAATACCAGCCCCGCATCCTGCGCAAAATCAAGACGCTGAACGAAGTAGGCCTCGGCTACCTCACGCTGGGCCAGCAGGCTACTACGCTCTCGGGCGGCGAAGCCCAACGCGTGAAGCTGGCCACCGAGCTCAGCAAAAAAGACACCGGCAAGACCTTCTACATCCTCGACGAGCCCACCACCGGCCTGCACTTCGAGGACATCAACCACCTCGCCGACGTGCTTCAGAAGCTGGCCGACAAGGGCAACACGGTCCTCATCATCGAGCACAACCTCGACCTGATTAAGGTGGCCGACCACGTCATCGACATCGGCCCCGAGGGCGGCGCGGGCGGCGGCTTCATCGTGGCCCAGGGCACGCCCGAGCAGGTAGCCAAGGCCGGCAAGGGCCACACGGCCCGCTTTCTGGCCGAAGAGCTGCGGACCAGCAAGTACGCCACGGCATAACGGCTGCTAAGTAGTGATAAACGCAAAAAGGCCGCTTCAGGAAACTGAAGCGGCCTTTTTGCCAAACAAATAAGGTTTACATCTTCATGTCGGTGCCTTTCTGGGCCATGCCCAAGTGCATTTGCACAACCGGCAGCGTTTTGCCGATGAAAGCTTTCAGGTCGGCATCATTGGTCATTTTTTCGTGAGCCATCATGGTGTTGGCCGTTTTCTGGTGGTCGGCCTGCATCTGCGACAGATACTTGGCTTCGAAGTCTTTGCCCGAAAGCTTTTCCATGGCCGGAGCCATGGCTTTGTGCTCGGCGTCCATGTCGGTGGGCAGCGTCACGCCTTTTTTGGCGGCAATTTTCTTCAAGTCAGCCGTCGATTTAGCGTGGTCGGCAATCATTTTGTTGGCCATTTCCTTGGCCATGCCAGTTACGCCTTTGGCCAAAGCCATTTTGCTTTGCTGAATTTCGTTTTGGTCGCTGTGGGCCGCGGTCATCATGAATTCGGTATCGTCTTTATGCGGACCGGTGGGGCCGTTGGCATCACCCATGGCGGTGCCGCTGCCCATGGCAGTGGTGTCGCTCATGGCGTCGGTCGTGGCAGTGTTGGTCCCAGCGGCTGGCGTGTTGGCCATGTTGCTGTCGGTGCTAGCGGTATCGGCGGTTTTAGTGTTATCGCCGCAAGATGTGAGGGCGAGCAGGCCCGAGGCCAGTAGCGGAAGGAGGGTACGTTTCATAAGGTGGGGGTGGAGGTGAGAAAAGCGAATGATAAGCGTGCTAGCCGTTGCCAAAAGGGCAGGCCACGCTGTTCTTACGCATGCTTCAGCACGAGATGTTTCACTGCATTAGCTAATTTTATGCGTAAGCTCATCCGTTGATTTTCAAGGCGCTGGCTAGCAATAAGAATTAAAAAAGCCCGCTCCATCTATTGGAGCGGGCTAATTTGGATAGGCAATGTCTGGGGCTGAACCTACTTGGCCGCGTCCACGGTTGCCTTCATCTTCGTCACCATGTCGAGGTGCATTTGCAGTATGGGCACATTCTTGGCGGCGAAGGCTTTAATCTCGGGGTCGGAAGCTTTGATGGAGGCATCGGTGAATTCCTTCACGTCTTCCTCGTGGTCCTTCAGCATTTCCTTCATGTATTCTTGGTCCATCTTCGCGCCTTTCTCCTCCAGTACGTCTTTCAGCACGTCCTGGTGCTTGTCGCTGAGGGCAGTCGGCAGCGTGATGCTCTTTTTGGCAGCCAGGGCCGTCAGCTCAGCGTTGGATTTGGTGTGGTCCGCCACCATTTGCGTGGCAAATTTCTTGGCATCGGGCGTCACGGCGCGGGCCGCTACCTGCTTGCCCATTTCCACTTCGAGCATCCCCCCGCTGGCCGCATTAGCCAGAAATTCGGAATCGTATTCCAGGCCCGTCTTTTCGACTTTGCCCGTGTCGGTGTTGGCAGTAGCATTTTCGGCTCTCGCTTCGTTTACCTTTTCGGCCTCCTTCACGGAGTCGTTGGAGTTGCAGCTGGCGGCCGCGATGAGCAGCGTGGCGGCGCTAAGCAGGGTGATGAAAGAACGTTTCATAGGAACAGAGCAGGTTGGGTGAGTTGAATGATAAAGTTGCGGGTGACAAGATGAAAAACAGCTGAAGCGCTGACCGTTACGGCAGCTTTTCGGCTGCGTCGGCGGCTTCTTTCGCCGCATCCAGCTGCTCCTCCACGGGGCCGTGGAACTTGGCCGCGAAGCCGCGGATGTCGCCGTCGTA
>JALYUH010000242.1 GCA_030853985.1 Bacteroidota bacterium
CGCCCGGCCTGGCCTTCACCAGCGCCGAAGTCGACGGCGAATACCGGCCCGCCAATGCTTTGGGCTGGCTTTCGGCCACCCGCCACCGCGTGGGCTTCACCTTCCAGGGTGTGAGTTTGAACCCGGGCGAACCGCTGAGCTACCAGCACCGCCTGCGCGGCCTCTCCGACGAATGGAGCCGCCCTGGCCCCGCCGCCGAAGCCCAGTTCCCGGGCCTCGATGCCGGCCAGTACGTGTTTGAGGCCCGCGTGCGGCGCGGCGCGGCCGGCCGCTGGAGCCCGGTGGCCACGGCCGGTTTTGGCATTGCTACGCCCGTGTGGCGCACCTGGTGGTTCCGGCTGCTGACGGCGGCGGCGGCGGGCGGGCTGGGCTACAGCCTGTTGCGCTACCGCGAGCGCCAGCTGCGCCGCACCCAGTACGTGCTGGAGCGCACCGTGCTGGCCCGCACCGCCGAGCTGCGCCAGCAGAAGGCCCATATCGAGGACATAAACGCTGATTTGGTGGTGGCCCGCGACGCGGCCGAGGCGTCGCGCCGGGCCAAGGCGCAGTTTTTGGCCAACATGAGCCACGAAATTCGCACGCCGATGAATGCGGTAATCGGCCTCACCAACCTGTTGCAGGCCACCCGGCCCAACTCCGAGCAGGCCGAGTACCTCACGGCCATCGAGTCGTCGTCGCAAAACCTGCTGGTGATTATCAACGACATCCTCGACAGCTCGAAGATGGAAGCCGGCAAGCTCACCCTGGAGCAGGTGCCTTTCCGCCTGCCCGAGGCCGTGCGCCGGCTGTCAGCCATGTTCAAGTTTGCCACCGAAAGCAAGGGCTTGTTTTTGAAAGTGGAGGTGGCCCAAAACGTGCCCGCGGCCGTGGTAGGCGACTCGGTGCGCCTGAACCAGATTCTGGTGAACCTGGTGGGCAACGCCATCAAATTCACCCGCGCCGGCGGCGTCACGGTTTCGGCCGAAGTGGTACCAGCGGGAGCTGAAGAACCGAAAAATGCTGCCGGCGCCTTCGGTTCTTCAACTTCAATTGATAGCGACCCACCGGCCCATTTCCCCGTTCAACCATCCACGCATTCGCTCATCCGCTTCGCCGTGCGCGATACCGGCATTGGCATTCCGGCCGATAAGCTGGGGGCCATTTTCGAGGACTTTTCGCAGGCCAACACTTCCACCACGCGCGAGTTTGGCGGCACCGGCCTGGGCCTGAGTATTGCCCGCAACCTCGTGCAGCTGCACGGCGGCCAGCTGGGCGTGCGCAGCGAAGAAGGCGCGGGCTCGGTGTTTTTCTTCGAGCTGCCCTACGAAGTGGCCGACGCCCGCGCCGCCCAGCCCGACGCCCACGCCGGCATCCTCACGCCTTTCGAGCCGCCCCTGCGCGTGCTCGTGGCCGAAGACAACGCCCTCAACCAGCTTGTGGCCCGCAAAACCCTCGAAGCCTGGAACGTGCAGGTGGTCATCGCCGAAAACGGCCGCCTCGCCGTGCAGGCCGTGGCCGAAGCCGCCCAGCCCTACCACGCCGTGCTGATGGATGTGCAGATGCCCGAGCTCGACGGCTACGAGGCTTCCCGCCGCATCCGCCTGCAATATCCCGATGCCACCCAGCTGCCCATCATCGGCCTCACCGCCTCGGTGCTGCCCGAAGACCGCGCCCTGGCCCTGGCTGCCGGCATGAACGACACCCTCGCCAAACCCTTCGAGCCCGCTGTGCTCTACGCCCGCCTGGCCCATTTTACATTGGGGTATGAGGGTAGAGAGGCTAATTTGAGGCAGGAGGGTCAGCGGGTAGGAGGGCAGGAGTTGAATGGGTTTGAGCAAACCGGGCAAGCGACGAGCGACGTAACAGATTCAAGAGTCTCTTCCTCCTCAACCCCTACCCTCCCACCCTCCTACCCGCTTACCCTAAGAAACTCTCCTCCCCTAAACTACCCGCCTACCCTGATAAAACCCGACTGGCACCTGCTCGAAGAGCTGGCCGGCGGCAACGAAGGCTTTCTGCGCCAGATTGTGGGCACCTTCCTCGCCGAAGCGCCCGCCCTCGAAGCCCTGCTGGCCGCTGCCTGCCCCGATGATGCCGACGCCCTGGCCCGTGCCGCCCACAAGCTCAAGGGCCAGGTGGCCTACTTCGGCGTGCCGGTGCTGCACACCCAGCTCGACGAGCTGGAGCGCGCCGCCCGCCACCCGGCCATGCCCTATTGCGCGCCCCTGCTCAGCACTATTCGGCAGCAGCTGGCCGAGCTTTATCCGCAGCTGGAAGCGCGCGCCGGCACTTGAGAAACGGCGGGTTGGCCCTACATTCGTTGGCTCAACTCTTCCAATCCCGCATCTTTATGGCTGCTTCTACGCTGCGTTGCCTGGTGGTCGATGACGACCCGCTGTCGGTTCAGGTCGTGCTCAACTGCATTGCCAACACGCCGTTTCTTACCGCCGTCGGCAGTTTCACCAATCCCATCGAGGCCGCCGAATCGCTGCGCACCGACCCAGTCGACCTGCTCTTTCTCGATGTGGAAATGCCGCTGCTTTCTGGTATCGAACTGCTGCGCACCCTGTACCAGCCGCCGCTGGTGGTGCTCATCACCAGCAGCAAGGACTACGCCGTCGAAGCCTTCGAGCAGGCCGTGGTCGACTACCTGGTGAAGCCCGTGAGCTACCCCCGCTTCCTGCAAGCCGCCCAAAAAGCCGTCGATACCCTCGAACGCCGGGCCGCCGCCGCCGCCGCGCCCGACCCCGAAGCCATTGCCACCGCCGCCCCCGATGCCGACTACACTTTCGTGAAAGTCGATAACAAGCTGGTGCGGGTCAATTTCGACGAGGTGCGCTACGTCGAAGCCCTCGGCGACTACGTGCACGTCGTTACCGGCCAAAGCAAGCTCATCGTGTACAGCACCATGAAGGCCGTGGAGGAGAAATTCCCCACTAGCCGCTTCGTGCGCGTGCACCGCTCGTTCATCGTCAATTTCAACCGCATTCAGGCCCTCGAAGACAATGCGGTAGTGGTCGAAGGCAAGCACATTCCCGTGGGCCAGACCTACCTGCGCGAGGTGATGCAGCGGCTCAACAAGTTTTAATTCTGCGGCCGGTCCGCGTCGTTTCCGAGGCTGTCCTCCGGCTGCTTTTTCTACACGTATGATGCGCTTTTTCCTCGCCCGCTTCGCCGCGAAACTACCCTTTTTGGCGGCCTTGCTGCTCCTCACGAGCGTGGCCGCCCACGCCCAGCAGGCCGGCGATACCACCAGCGTGGGCTGCGGCCCGCCGCTGCCGCGCATGCTCTGCGTCGACCTCGACGGCCGCCCGTCCATCGACGAGCCCGCCGGCCCCTTCACCTACGAGTGGCACATGGGCGACGGCACCACCCTCACCGGCCCCACCATCAGCCACTGCTACAAGGAGCGCAAAAACTACGTGGTGCAGCTCGATGTCATCGTGGACAAAACCGGCGAGGTTCGCCGCGGCCAGAAGTACATCCCTATCAACCTGTTGGAGCAGGACATTGTCGATTTCACCGCCAGCACCACCACCGTGCGCGTAGGCCAGCCCGTGTCGTTCAACTCGCCCGAAGCCCAGCTGCTGGATTGCCGCAACATGCAGTATATCTGGGATTTCCGCGATGGCACGGTGGTGCAGGGCCGCAC
>JALYUH010000217.1 GCA_030853985.1 Bacteroidota bacterium
GTGCGGTCCCGGCCCAAGCTGAAGCCGGTGCCCCAGTCGTCGGGCTTCATTTCTTGCCCATAATTGCCCTGACATTCTGACAAACACCCCGTAAACGCAGTCCCATAATGCCGCCAGCACTATGTCAAGTATTCGAAAACTGCATTTAAACGCTCCAAAGGCGGTTTTGCATTTGTGGTAGGAAATGGTAAATCGTGGTTGGTTTTTGAGGGGGTTCGCGTACATTTGCTAATGCCGCCGCTTTCCCACCCAGCGGTTTATGCCCATGAACCTGCTCTCCGGCGAATACGAATGCAAGCTTGACCCTAAGGGGCGGCTGGTGTTGCCGGCCAAGGTGAAGGGCAACCTGCCCGAGCAATCGGGCAATCAGTTGGTGCTGGTGCGGGGCTTTGAGCCTTGCCTGGTGCTCTACCCCCGGGCCGCCTGGCGCGTCATCCACGAGAAGGTGATGGCGCTGGACGAGTTCAACGAGGAGTACCGTCAGTTTCAGCGCAACTTTTTTCGGGGCATGACCGAGGTGGAACTCGACAGCATTAACCGTTTTATGCTGCCGCGCAGTATGTTGCGCTACGCTGGTATCGAGAAGGAGGCTATCATCGTGGGCCTCGGTAACCGTTGCGAAATATGGGACCCGGCCCGCTACGACGAGTTCCTCATCAAAGACCAGCAGAGCTTTAGCAAGCTGGCCCAGAAGTTTTTATCGTCCGAAACTCCGCCGCTCGCCGGCTTGGCCGCATGAGCACAACCGAATACGATAACGACCAGGCCTACCACTGCCCCGTCATGTTGGCCCAGTGCCTGGCCGCCATGGACTTACAGCCCGACGGCCGTTACGTCGACGTGACCTTCGGCGGGGGCGGCCACTCAGCCCGCATCCTCGAAAAGCTGACCACCGGCCACCTCTACAGCTTCGACCAGGATGCCGACGCGGAGGCCGAAGCCGCTAAGCTGGCCCGCCCGCAATTTACGTTTGTCAAGGCCAATTTCCGGGATTTATTCGCCGAATTACAGCAGCTTGGCACGCTGCCCGTGGATGCGCTGCTGGCCGACCTCGGCGTGAGCTCGCACCAGTTCGACACGCCCGAGCGCGGCTTCTCAACCCGTTTCGATGGCCCGCTGGATATGCGGATGGACCCTAACGGCCCGCTGATGGCCGCCGATATCCTCAATGATTACAAGGAAGCTGACCTGCACCGTATTTTCGGGATGTACGGCGAAGTGACCAACGCCCGTACGCTGGCCGCCACCGTGGGCGCGGCCCGGCGCGGCCGGCGCCTCGAAACCATTGCCGAGCTCAAGCAGGCCATTCAGCCCTGCACGCCGCGCGGCAAGGAAAACAAGTATCTGGCGCAGGTTTTCCAGGCCCTGCGAATCGAGGTAAACCAGGAAATGCAGGCCTTGCAGGAGATGCTGCTGCAAACGGCTGATGTGCTGCGACCCGGCGGCCGGCTGGTGGTGATGAGCTACCATTCGCTGGAAGACCGGCTGGTGAAAAACTTCATTGGCAAGGGCAAATTTTTTGGCACGGTCGAAAAAGACTTCTTCGGCAATGAAAGCAAGCCCTTCGAGGCCGTGAACCGCAAGCCCGAAGAAGCCGACCCGGCCGAAGTCGCGTTGAACAGCCGCGCCCGAAGTGCTAAATTGCGGGTTGCAATCAGAAACTAGACCCTGCCGATGGCCGCCAACACGCTCCGTCCCACCGATGCCCCGCGCCGCGCCAACGTGCCGCGTCCGGTTGCCGCGCCCGAGCCGGAGGATGCGCCCGCGCCCCCCGAGGCCGAATACGTGGCCCCCGAGCCCGCCCCGGTTCCCGCAGCCCCCAAGCGTGAGAAGCGCCGACGCGAGCCCGCGCCCGAAACGGCTCCGCGCGGCAGCTCGTGGAGCCTGTTTTCGCTGCTTGACCGGGCCACGAGCGTGGACGGGCTTTTCCGCGAGGGGCTGCCGGTACGCTTCCTACCGCACTTGCTGTTCACAATGCTGCTGGTGCTGCTCTACATCGGCAACACGCACTACGGCAACCGCATGAACCGCAATATTCAGCGCCTCAAGCAGGAAACCGAGGACCTGCGGGCCGACTACACCACCCTGAAATCGGATTACATGGAGGCCAGCAAGCAGAGCGAGGTGGCCCGCAAAGTAGCCGCCATCGGCCTGGTTGAAAGCTCCTCGCCGCCCTTTCGAATCACCGTGCCCGCTGGCCACCTCGACGCGGCCGAGCTAGAGCTGATGCCCGTGCTCACGGCCGATACGCTGGCCGCCCGTGCCGACCGCGACTCAACCGCTGCCCTGCGCGCCGACCAGCTGGCCGGCCGCAAGCACCCGGCCGACGGCAGCGACGTGGACAGCGGCCCCGAAATCATTGCCCCGCCCCAAGCGCTGGAAGGTGACTCGGTGCTGATTGCCCCCACGCCGCGCCGGACGGCTGCACCACGGGCTGCGAAACCAGCGGCGACTAAGGTCAAACTGTCAATTTCTTCTAAGCCCAACAGTAAGAATCGAGTACAAAAGGGTACAAGTACGCACAAACAGCAAACGACAGACAGGCAGGATATTAAAGCGCGTACACGATGAAAGGAAGCGTTAAAAAGTCGATTGTAACGCGGGTGCGGCTGGCCTTTCTGGGGGTAGCGGTGTTTTCGAGCGCCATTTTTTGGAAGGCGACCAAGATTCAGTTTCAAGAGGGAGCCAAGTGGCGCGCCTTGGAGCAGGAGCGGCGCATCAGCTATCAGTCGGTGCCGGCCACGCGGGGCAATATTTACTCCGATAACGAGAGTATTATGGCTACTTCACTGCCTTTTTATCGGGTGGCCTGGGACCCCGGTGTGGTGGAGGACGGCGTGTTTAAGTCCGGAATTGACTCGCTCGCTTGGCACCTGTCGCACTTTTTTGGCGACCGTAGCGTGCAGGAATATCGCCGCCGGCTGGTGAACGCGCACTCGGCTAAGCAGCGCTATATCCGCCTCAACTCTCGGCAAATCAACTTTCAGGAGAAGAAGCTGATGGCCACCTGGCCGGTGTTTCGCGAGCGGCGGAACCGGGGCGGGGCTATTTTTGAGAAGGTGGACAAGCGTTTCCGGCCCTTTGGCGGGCTGGCGCAGCGCACCATTGGCTTCGTGAATGAGGACAAGCACGGCGCGGGCCTGGAGTACACCTTTGAGCAGAGCCTGGCCGGGAAGTCAGGCGAGGCGCTGTTTGAGCGCGTGCCCGGCGGCATTAAGCCCGTTTATGACGGCACCGAAATCAAGCCTCTGCCGGGCTACGACGTGAAAACTACGCTCGACATCAACCTGCAGGACGTGGCCGAAAACGCGCTGTACAAATCGCTGGTCGATAACAATGCCCAGTACGGCTGCGTGATTCTGATGGAAGTGGCGACCGGCGAAATCAAGGCTGTGGCCAACCTCGGCAAGGCTTCGGACGACACCTATAAGGAAGACTACAACTACGCCTTTGCCGACCAGGGCCGCACCGAGCCGGGCTCCACGTTCAAGTTGGCCTCGATGATGGCGCTGTTTGAGGCGCACCCAGAGTTAACCCTCGACGACATGGTGGACACCGGCAACGGCCGCATGTACGTGGGCGGGGCCGTGAAATCGGACTCGCATGGCTACGGCCGTATTACGGTGCAGCAGGTGTTCGAGAAGTCGAGCAATATTGGCGTGGCCAAGCTGGTGGACAAATACTTTTCCGGCAACCCCACCGAATACACCGACTACCTGAAGAAATTTGGCCTCGACAAGCCGCTGGGCTTCCAGATGACCGGCGAGGCGTTGCCCTACGTGAAGGACCCCCGGGACCGCAGCTGGAGCCGTACCTCGCTCACCACCATGAGCATTGGCTACGAGTTGAAGCTGGCCCCGCTCCAAACGCTGGCCCTCTACAACGCCGTGGCCAACGGCGGCGTGAAGGTGCAGCCCATGATTGTGCGCGAAATCAAGCAGGCCGACCAGGTGCTGCAACACAACGAAATCAAGGTGCTGAACCCTAAAATCTGCTCTGACGCTACGCTGATTAAGGTGAAGTCGATGATGGAAGGGGTGGTGACGGCCGGCACGGCCCGCAGCATCCGGCCCAAGGACTACAGCATCGCCGGCAAAACCGGCACGGCCTGGAAGTTCAAAAACGGACAGTACACCAAGACGTATTCGACCAGCTTCGTGGGCTATTTCCCGGCCGATAAGCCGAAGTACAGCTGCATCGTGGTGGTGGACTCGCCCCGCAACGGCCGCATCTACGGAGCGGATGTGGCCGCGCCGGTATTCCGCGAGGTGGCCGATAAGTGCATGGCCCGCGACCTGCTAAGCCAGCGTCCGCTGCTGGCCAAGGCCCGCCTGAACAAGAGCCATGTGCCGCTGGTGCGCGCCGGCATGCAGGACGAGTTGGCCCTCGTGTGCCAGAGGCTGGGCCTGGTGGGCAACACCCAGGCCACCGGCGGCGAGGAGTGGGTCCGCAGCGCTTCCGACACCGCTTTCCACGCCCGTACCGTAGCCTTGGTGGTGAACCCCGTGCGCCCCGGCCGCGTACCGCTGGCCCGGGGCCTAAGCCTGCGCGATGCGCTGTTCCTGCTCGAAAACCGGGGCCTGCATGTGCGAGCCGTGGGCTCGGGCCGGGTGCGCGAGCAGTCGCTGGCCCCGGACTCGCCCATCAAGCGTGGCGACCTGATTACGTTGACCTTAGAGGAATCCGGCCCGCGCATTGCCGCGCCCACGGCCCTGCCCGAGCCCGAGCACACCGACCTGGCCGAAAACAAGCTGCTGGTGCCAGTGGACATGGAGCCCGCTAAAGCCCGCAAGTCCTTCGCCGACGGCGAGAAAGCCCACGTGCAAGCTGCGGTAGCCGAGCGTTCGGCCGGCGTGAAACCGAACGCCAAAGCCAGCCGGCCCACGGCCCGCCCCGCCGCAACAACCGCCAGAAAGCCTGCGGCAACCGGAGGAACCAAAGCCGCTGATAAATCGAAAGACGCTACCCGCCCTTCGGCCTCGGATAAAAACGCTAAAAAGACGGCCGCAAAAGCAGCCGTGCGCCGCACCTGATTTTACTTTCAACTTGCTTTGGGGTGGCCAAATGGCCGCCCATGCGTCACCTCACCCCCTAGCCCCCTCTCCAAAAAAGAGGGGGGACTAGTTTTTAGCATTAGAGCTAGTAAAATAGCTATTTAGAAACTAGATGCTAGTTCCCCCTCTTTTTTGGAGCGGGGCTAGGGGGTGAGGTGAACGCCAGAACAACCCTTCAAATGATTTCCCTGCCGCTCTTTTCCCTGCTTACCGATGTGCACGTGCTCGCCCAGCACGGCCCCACCGACGTGCCCATTACCGGCCTGACGCTCGACTCGCGCGAGGCCGGGCCGGGCGTGGCCTTCTGCGCCCTACGCGGCACGGCTACCGACGGCCACAAGTTCATCGAGGGCGCGGTGGAAAAAGGCTTGGCTGCCGTTATCTGCGAGGAGCTGCCGGCCGTGCTGCACCCCGCCACAGCCTACGTGCTGGTCGCCGACTCGGCCGAGGCGCTGGGCCACGTGGCGGCGGCGTTTCATGGGCACCCTTCGCGCCAGCTCACGCTGCTGGGCATCACCGGCACCAACGGCAAAACCACCTGCGCTACCTTGCTGCACAAGCTGCTACGCGAGCTGGGCTATCACGCCGGCCTGCTAAGCACGGTGCAGAATCAGATTGACGAGGAAGTCATCCCCAGCACCCACACCACGCCCGACGCAATCCGGCTGAATGCGCTGCTGGCCCGCATGGTCGGGGCCGGCTGCACCCACGCCTGCATGGAGGTGAGCAGCCACGCCGTGGCCCAGCACCGCGTTACGGGCCTGCGTTTTGCCGGGGGCGTGTTCACCAACCTCACCCACGACCACCTCGACTACCACGGTACCTTCGACAACTACCTGAAGGCCAAAAAGGCCTTCTTCGACGCGCTGCCCAAAACTGCCTTCGCCCTGACCAATGCCGATGATAAGCGCGGCCCGGTGATGCTGCAAAATACCGTGGCCCGTCGCGCCACCTACTCCTTGCGCGGGGCCGCCGACTTCCGCGCCAAGCTGGTGGCCAATGAAGTGCACGGCCTGCACCTCGAAATTGAGGGCCGCGAAATTTTGTTCCGCCTCATTGGCGTGTTCAATGCCTACAACCTGCTGGCCGTGTACGGCGCGGCCGTGCTGCTGGGCGAAGACCCCACCGAAGCCCTGACCATTCTCTCCGGCCTGACTACCGCGCCCGGCTGGTAGCCAATGAGATGCACGGCCTGCTGCTGGAGCTAGACGGCCGCGAGGTGCATTTCCGGCTCATCGGCGTCTTCAATGCCTACAACCTGCTGGCCGTGTACGGCGCGGCGGTGCTGCTGGGCGAGGACCCCACGGAGGTGCTCACCATCCTTTCGGGCCTGACTACCGCGCCCGGCCGCTTCGAGCC
>JALYUH010000223.1 GCA_030853985.1 Bacteroidota bacterium
TCAGGCCGGTGTAGGAACCCACGTTCAGCGGCGTGTTGGTGAGGTAGAGCGCCAGCGAGCCGCCGGCCGGCCCCAGTATCGAAATGAGCAAAATGAGCCCGGCCGCCTTCAAGTCCCGAAACAGAAACAGTGCCACCGCAAACACCAGCAAACAGGCCGTGCCCAGAATGGTGAGCAGCTCCTGGAACGACTGCTGCTGCTCGGCATACGAGCCGCCGTACTGAATGAAATAGCCCGGCGGCAGCGGTACTTCTTTATCAAGCTTCTGGCGAATTTCGCTCATCGCGCCGCCCAGGTCGCGGCCGTCGAGACGGGCGGTCACGGCCGTCATGGCTTGCAGGTTTTCGCGCTCCAGCTCGGCGTCGCCGGCGGTTACGCTCACCGTGGCCAGCTCGTCGAGGCGGCGGCGCTGGCCGTTGGGCAGGAACACGGGTTCGGCGCGCATCTGGGCCAGAGTAGCCTGGGCGGCGTTGGGGTAGCGCATCCGGATGTTGAGGAGTTGCTCGCCTTCGAGCACGCTGCCGGCGGTGGTGCCGGCCAGCTGGGTTTGCAGCTGGGTCTGGAAATCGGTGGCGGTGAGGCCGTACTGCGCCAGGCGGCGCGGGTCGGGGCGCACGTCCACGGCCGGACCCATGCGCACAATGCCGTCGAACACGTCGGCGGTGCCGGCCACACCTTCTACCACTTTGGTTACCTGGTTGGCGAGGGCGTAGCGCTTGGTGGCATCGGGGCCGAAAACCTTGATTTCGATGGGCTGCACGGTGCTCATCAAGTCGCCCAGCATGTCGCCAATCACCTGGCCGAAGTCGATGGTGAGGGCAGGCTGGGTGGCTTCGATGCGCGTGCGGATGTCGGAAATGACTTCCTCGGTGCTGCGCTTGCGGTCGGTTTTGAGGCGGATGAGGTAGTCGCCCCGGTTGGGCTCGGTGATGAAGAAACCCATTTGGGTGCCAGTGCGGCGCGAGTAGCTGGCCACTTCCGGCACCTTCACAATCAGCTTTTCGGCCTGGCGCAGCATCCGGTCGGTTTCCTCAATGCTGGTGCCGGGCGGCGAGTTGTAGTCGAGCACGATGGCCCCTTCATCCATATCGGGCAAAAAGCCGGTGGCCAGGCGCGGAATGATGAGCACCATGCTGCCAATGAGCACCAGAATGCCGATAATGGAGTAGGCCGGATGGCGGATAACGGCCTTGACCCAGGGGATTTCGTGGTGGATGGAATCGGATTTAGCGGCCGCCTCGGGAGCGGCAGCAGTAGCGGGCAGGGCGTGCGTCTCGTCGGCGAAATATGAATTGCTCGCCTCATCGGCCGCGTCCACCTGTGGGGGGCTGGGCGCAGGAAGTATAACCTTGGCTTTGGGCTTGCGCGATAGCAGCAGATAAATCACCGGTAATCCCAGCCACGCCACCAGGAAGGAGCAAATAAGCGCAACGACCATCGTGGTAGCCAGTACCTTAAAGTAGGCCCCCGCCACGCCGCCCAGCAGTGCGAAGGGCAGGAAAATCACAATCGTACTCAAGCTGGAGCCAATCAGCGCGGGCAGCAGGTGGCCCACCGAGCGGCGCACGACCTCGCCGGGCGTGGCGTCGGGGTGTTCCTCGCCCACGCGGTGCAGCTGCTCCACCATCACCACGGCATCGTCAATCATGAGGCCAATGGCGGCGGCGATGGCCCCCAGCGTCATGATATTGAAGGAGTAGCCCAGGCCGAAATACAGCACCGCGATGGTGAGCGCCAGCGCCACCGGAATAGCCACGAGTATCGTCATAGTAGCGCGGAAAGAGCGCAGGAACAGCGCCGTGACCAAGAGGGCCAGCGCCAGGCCAATCCAGAGTGCGTCCTGCACCGATTTCACTACTTCGGCCACGAAATCGGCCTGGTCGTAGTACGGAGCCATGGTGATGCCGCGCGGTAGGCCCACTTGCAGGGCCGCTACTTTGGCCCGCACCCCATCCGACACCAGGACCACGTTGGCATCGGGCTGGCGCAGGATGGAAATGAGCACGGCATCGGAGCCGTTGGCGTTGATGCGGGTGTACTCGGGCTGCTCGCCGAGGCTGATGGTGGCCACGTCGGCGAGGCGCACGATGCGGCGGCCGTCGTTGCGCAGCACCAGGTTTTCGAGGTCCTCCTTCTGCGTGATGGTGGCGTCCGTGACGGTGAGGTAGAGGCGGCGGTAATCGGAAAGATAGCCGTTGCTCTGCACGAAATTGGTGGCCGTGAGGGCCTTGGTCACGTCGTCCGGCCCGAGGGCGAGGGCGGCCAGCTGGTCGGGCAGCAATTGAATCTGGTATTCCTTGGTGCGCCCGCCCTGAATCTGGACCGACGACACACCATCGACCTGCGACAAAAACGGTTTGATGGTGTAGAGGGCCAGCTTGCGCAACTCCAGCGCCGAGCGGCCGGGCGCTTCCAGGGTGTAGCCCATCACCGGCAGAATGGCCGGGTTCATGCGCTCCACTGTGATTTGCACGGTGCCGGGCAAGTCGCCCCGAATCTGGTTCAGGCGCGACTCAATCAGGGTCTGGCTCTTGGCCACGTCCACGTTCCAGTCCAGAAAGGCCGAGATTTCGCAGCTGCCCCGGCTGGTGGTGCTGCGCAGCAGTTTCAGCCCCGGCACCCGCTTAATGGCGTCCTCCATCGGCTTGGTCACGGTCACCATCATGCGGTTCACGGGCTCCAAGCCGTTCTCGGCAATCACCTTCACCTTCGGGAACGTCACCTCCGGAAACAGGGCCACGTTGATGCGCCGGTAGGCCACCGTGCCCAGCGCCAGGGCCAGCGCCAGCAGCACCGCGATGGGCGCTTTGTAGGCTTGAAAAATGGAAGGACGGTTGGGCATTTGGTTGGGTATTCTTGGAATTCCAGAACGTCATGTCGAGCGTAGCCGAGACATCTCGCTTGCCACCACTAATCCTTTTCGACGATTGATTTATTGCTACACGCGAGATGCCTCGGCTACGCTCGGCATGACGTGCGGATTTACTCCTTTGGCGCCGCCACCGGCCGCGTCACCTTCACGGCCGCCGTGTCATCCAGCCCGAAGTTTCCGCTAAGCAAAATCTTGTCTTTGGGATTAAAGGCGGGCGTTTTGATTTCGATGTGGTCTTTTTCCTGCGCGCCCACCGTCACCGGGACTTTCACGGCGGTGGAGTCGTTCAGCAGCTTCATCACCCAGAATTCAGTCTGCGTTTCATCGGTCAGCACCGCGCCGCGCGGGAGGGTGCGGGCCAGGTGCGGCGCGGTTTTATCGAGCTCGACCTGCACGGCCAGGTTCTCCGGTAGCTCCGGCACCGCGCCGGTGGGCCGGATGGTGTAGCGCTGGGTCTGAATGCTGACATCGGCAGTGGCCAGCACCTCGGCTACGCGGCCGGTAATGGTGCGGCCGTCGGGCAGAATGATGCGGCAGCTCTGGCCGGTATGCACGTAGCGCAGCTGCGTCACGGGCACGTCGAGGATGAAGCCGAAGCGGCTGCGGTCGTAGGTGAGGCCGAGCTGCTCGCCGTCCTGCACGTAGTCGCCAGCCAGCTTGTCCACGGTGGCTAGAATGCCCGTGCGGGCCGATTTTATCCGGATAATGCCGCTGAATTTCAGGCGCGGGTCGCCGGTGAGCTGGTCGAGGTGCAGGGTTTTCGATTCCTTGGTTTGGATGGTGAACACCGTTTGGCCGGCGCGCACCTGCTGGCCCACCACGGGCGTGGGCGGCAACACGTAGCCGGTGGTAGTGGCCCGCAGCGCATCCTTGGCCGGAAACGCGGATACGGCGCTTAGCCGCAGCACATCCGTCAGCGTATCGGTCTGAATGGTGCCAATGGTGACCA
The DNA here is from genome assembly GCA_030853985.1 of Bacteroidota bacterium. Taxonomy (GTDB): domain Bacteria; phylum Bacteroidota; class Bacteroidia; order Cytophagales; family Hymenobacteraceae; genus Hymenobacter. The sequence continues at coordinate 3,822 of JALYUH010000223.1, forward strand.
GCGCCCTAGGCTTCACGGCCGATTCTTCCGCGCCATCGGCGGGCGCGGCGGCATCGCCGGCGGCGGCGGGGTCTTTCGCGCCGCAGGCCACGAGGAAGGGGAGGAGCAGGAGGACAAAGAAACGGGTCATATTGAAGTAGGG
>JALYUH010000228.1 GCA_030853985.1 Bacteroidota bacterium
GTATTCTGCCTCACTCAGGGCAAAAAACCCTTCCAGGTGTCCTCCCTCGAAGCAGAGAACCTGCCGCCGCTGCCGCCACCGGGCCGCCCGCGCTACCGCTACCGAATCGGCCAGAGGCGTATTCTTGTCCGCCATGCCGCCCACCAACAGCCAGGGGCAGTTCACGCGGCGGGCCACCAGCGCATAGTCGGCCGCCTCGGTGGGCAAGGTCACCACTTTCTGGTTGCGCTGAAAAATGCCGGCCACCAGCAATTGCGGACTGGCCACATAGCCTTCGGCAACCAAAAAATCGCACTTGCCCGTGGCCGCTACTTCCGAGGCCATGATGGTGCCCATCGAGAAGCCGATGATGCCCGTGCGGCTGCGCGGGTAGCGGTGGCGGGCATCGGCCAGCACGGTGCGCAGGTCGGTGCTGAATTCGGGGTAATACAGTTGCTGCCGGTCAATGGCGAAGTCGCTGCTGTGCCCGAAGCCCCGGTAGTCGAACAGGTACACGCGGTAGCCGCCCTGGCTCAGCGCCCGTGCCTGGCTTAGGAAATAAGACATGTTGTTCGAGTCGCCGTAGGCCAGCACCATCGTGGTATGCCGGTCGGGCACGGTGGCGGTGGGCTCCACTAACCAGCCGGCCAGCTGGGCGTGGTCGGGCGTGGTGAGAGCGGTGGTCTGGTAGCGCAGCCCCAGCGAATCGGGGGTGGCCACCCACTCGCGGGTGGGCTTGAGGGCCCAGACGGCGGCAGTTTGCAAAAGAAAAAAACTTAACAGTAGAATACTGCGCATGGCCAGGAAATAAAAAAGAAGCGAAGGATTGTCGCTACAGACAGCCCTTCGCTCCCATCCGTTGCAGCCGGCGCAAAAGCTGCGGGCTCAACCAGCAGCAATCACGTTTCCGTCAGCACCGTTTTGAAGCCAGCCAGGGTGCCATCCGTCATTCTTCCCAGGGCGTAGGCGCGGAGTTGCGGGCCAGTGCCCACGCGGTACACCTGCACGTCGTTCATGTCCTGCTTCATGAACATCTGCAGCGCTTTGTAGCGGTTTGAGAGCGCTACATCGCCCAGCACGCCGTCGTCGGCGGTGTGGTTGCGCAGAAACTGGGTCAGCTCCACGGTTTCTACTTTGGCATCGGCGGGCTCGCCTAGCAGCTTCAGCAGCACAGCGTTGGGCAGGGTGCCGCCGGGCGCGGCGTAGGCCACGGCTTCGAGCGGGGCGTCCGATTCGCTCAGAAAATGCAGGCCCTTCACCTGTGCGACCAGCTCGGGCGGCACGGGTGCGCCGCTGCCAGCATCGGCCGCCGGAGCTTCGGCTAAGCCGCTGCCACCTTCTACTTTAGCGGCGATGGCGGCGGCCAACTCCTTCATCCGGGCTTCGGCCACCTTGATTTTGGGGTTGGCAAAGTTCATATCCGCCACCTTGTTCATCGGAATGAGGGGAATGTGGGCGTGTGGCACCTCCAGCCCAATCACGGCCACCCCAATTCGCTTGCACGGCACAGCGGCCTGCACCGCCTTGGCCACGCGCTGGGCAAACACGTGCAGGGACGCCAGCTCATCGGCCGGCATGTCAAAAATGTAGTCGACTTCCTTCTTCGGAATCACTAGGGTGTGGCCTTCCACCAGCGGGGTGATGTCGAGAAAAGCCAGGTGGCGGCCATCCTCGGCCACTTTATAGGCCGGCAATTCGCCGGAAACGATGCGGGAGAAAATCGAAGGCATGGCGTTAGCTGTTGGTTGCTCGTTGTTAGTTGTCGGGTAGCTGGTGCAAATAATCAGTGGCTGGCAAGCCAGCGCGGCAAAATATCTAAAAAGAAGTAGGGCAGCACCTGCCGGCACTGCCCTAACAACTGACAACAAACAACTCGTGACTATCTGGAAATCTCCAGAATTTCGAATTGCAGCTTGCCGGCGGGTACGGTAATTTCGGCCGTGTCGCCGGCCGATTTGCCTAGCAGGCCCTTGCCAATCGGCGACTTCACCGAGATTTTGCCAGCGGCCAAGTTGGCCTCTTCCTCGGCCACCAGCGTGTAGTCGAGCACCATGTTATTCTTCAGGTTTTTCAGTTTCACCTTGCTCATGATGAGCACTTTGGTGAAGTCCATGTTGGTTTCGTCGATAAGGCGGGCGTTGCCCAGCACCTCTTCGAGCTTGGATATTTTCAGTTCCAGCAGGCCCTGAGCATCCTTGGCGGCGTCGTATTCGGCGTTCTCGCGCAGGTCGCCTTTGGCGCGGGCTTCGCGCAGGTCTTCAGCAGCCTTGGCCCGGCCCCGGACTTTGAAGTCCTGGAGGTCATCCTTCAGTTTTTGCAGGCCCTCGGGAGTGTAATAATTGATGGTGGTGGCCATGGGAGTAGATGCTTGACGGGTTTGGCTAAAAAGCAAGGAGAACGGCTGGCACTGCCAACCGTTCTCCCTTCTTAGGTTCCTGGCAAAGATACGCAAAACGAATTAGCTCCCCGCATTTGCCCCCTTCGCCCCCGCCCGAAAAGCCCGAATTTTCTCCACCAGCACCTCGTTGATGCGGGCGTAGCTCTCGAAACTCCAGCCGCCTACGTGCGGCGTGAGCACCACATTCGGAGCCGTTTTCAGGAAATCGAACGTGGCCTGCTGCGCCGGACTGAGGCTGCTGAGCTTCTCGTTATCGAGCACATCGAGCGCCGCGCCGCGCACCGTGCCGGCCCGCAATGCTTGCACCAGCGCGGCTTGGTCCACCACTTCCCCGCGCGCCGTGTTCATCACCCAAATCGACTTCGCAAAACCCGCCAAAAAGGCTGCATCCACCAAATGATGGTTGGCCGGCGAATATGGAATGTGCAGGCTGAGCACATCGGCCCGCGCCTGCAACTCGGCCAGCGGCACCAGCGTGGCGTGGCCATCGGTGGTCACGGCCGGGTTGCTGTCGTGGGCCAGCAAGGTGCAGCCGAATGCCCCAAGTCGCTGCGCAAAGGCCCGGCCCATGTGCCCGTAGCCCAGCAGCCCGATGGTCTTGCCCCCGATTTCGGTGCCCCGGCTGGCTTCGCGCCGCCACTGGCCCTGGCGCACCTCGTGGTCGGCCCGCACGATGTTACGCAGCAGGCCCAGCAGCAGGCCTACGGCAAACTCACCCACCGCGTCGCGGTTGCCCTCGGGCGCGTTCAGCAGCGTGACGCTCGCCGCTGCCATCGCGTCCGTGTCGATGTTGTCGGTGCCGGCCCCGGCGCGGGCCACGTAACGCAGCTGCGGGTCGTGGGCGAGCAGGTCGGCGGTTACGCGCAGCTTGCTGCGCACCACCAAACCTTCGTAGGGCTGCGCGGCGAGGGCGGCGGGCACTTCGGCGGCGGTGAGACTGGGCTGATAATCAATCTCGATGCCAATGCTTTGGAGCAGCGGCTGCAGCGAGGGGTGCATTTCATCAACAATTAGGCAGGTAGTCATGGACTTTGAGGACGTTTACGCGGTTACGTCATTTATATCCAAATCCGGCAACGATACGCCACCCGCCATGTGCTGGCCTACGTGCTGCGTCAGCTTCACGAATTCGGCCACGCCCAACTGCTCGGCGCGCTTCTCAAAAAGGGGGTCGGTGGTGGCTTCGGCGGGCATTCCGAAGGGTTTTAGCGCATTCCGCAGTGTCTTGCGGCGCGTTTGGAAAGCCTGCTTCACTACCCGGAAAAACAGCTTTTCGTCGCAGTTCAGCTCCAGCGTGTTGTTGCGGGTGAGGCGCACCACGGCCGACTCGACCTTGGGCGGCGGGTTGAAGACGTGCGGCGGCACCGTGAACAGGTATTCAATTTTATAGAAGGCCTGCAAAAGCACGCTCAGGATGCCGTAGGTTTTGGAGCCGGGCGGCTCGGCCAGGCGCTGGGCCACTTCCTTCTGAATCATGCCCACCACCTCACGCACCTGCTGGCGGTTGCTGAGCACGGCGAAGAAAATCTGGCTACTGATATTATAAGGAAAGTTGCCGATGATGGCCAGCGGCTGATCTGGGAACATCGCATCCAGGCGCTGCTTCAGAAAATCGGTGGCGTAGATGCGGTCGGCCAGGGCCGGGTAATGTGCTTTCAGATAAGCCACCGACTCGGTATCAATCTCGACCACACTGGTCTGGTAAGCCGGGTTTTGGAGCAGGTATTGCGTGAGCACGCCCATGCCCGGCCCGATTTCGAGGACTTCTTTCACCTCATCGGGCAGTTGCAGCGCGCCCACGATGTTGCGGGCAATATTCGGGTCGGCCAGAAAGTGCTGGCCCAGGTGCTTTTTGGGGCGAACGGTGTTCACGGGGCGGTGAGGTGGTGAGATAGTGAAATGGTGAGTATGCTAAAGCGGCGGCCGGGATGGACTGAAAAACCCACCACCTCACCATTTCACCACCTCACCTTTACCTTGCGGCCTCAAATCTACGGCCTTCATCCTCGCTTATGTTCTTAGCCCTTGCTCACGCGGCCGCCGCGCCGGCCCAGTCCACGCAGGTTTTCATCCTGCCCGCTGGCACCACCACCCTGCCCGAAACTGCTGCCGGCGACCTGCCCACCGCCGCCCGCCAGTACGTGGAGGCCGCCCTGGCCAACGACCAGAAACTCGTTCACCTCAACCATTTCAGCCATCACCACTACTTCGTGGTGCTCGCCGATAAGCCTACCACCGCCCAGGTAGCGGAGCAGCTGCGCCGCGCCGGCCACACCCTGCACGGCCAGCTGAAAGCCGAAAAGGTAGCCGAGGTGTTTATCGAAAACCACAGCGAAACGCTTAATGCCGCGCTACTACTAGCCGAAGGACTGGCTCTCACCGCCTACCAGTTTGAAGGCTATAAAACCGATGAGAAGTCGCGCAAAGCCCCGGAGCTGAAAGAAGTTTACCTGGTGGGTAACGCCGCCACCGCGGCCCAAATTCACGCCCTCGACGGCCTGCTGCAAGGCGTGCTGCTGGCCCGCGACCTCGTCAACGCCCCGCTCAATAAGTTGAACGCCGTGCAGTTTGCCGAGCGCATGGCCCAGGCCGGCGACGAAGCCGGCTACACCACCGACATTCTCGACCTGGCCCGAATCGAAGCCCTGCGCATGGGCGGCCTGCTGGCCGTGAATCTCGGCTCGCCCGAGCCGCCCACCTTCAGCATCCTTGAATACAAGCCCGCCAATGCCAAAAACGCCAAGCCCTACGTGCTGGTTGGCAAAGGCGTGGTGTTCGACACCGGCGGCCTCAGCCTCAAGCCCACGCCCAACAGTATGGACCTGATGAAGTGCGACATGGCCGGCGGCGCGGCCGTGGCCGGCACGCTCTTCGCCCTGGCCAAAAACCAGGTGCCGCTGCACGTCATCGGCTTGGTGCCCGCCACCGATAACCGCCCCGGCGGCCTCGCCTACGCCCCCGGCGACGTTATTACGATGCACTCCGGCCTCACCGTCGAAGTAAAAAACACCGATGCCGAAGGCCGCCTGCTCCTCGCCGATGCCCTCAGCTTCGCCAAACGCTACGAGCCCGAGTTAGTTATCGACCTCGCCACCCTCACCGGGGCCGCCGTGCGTGCCCTGGCCACCGAAGCCTCCGCCTCCATGGGCACCGCCGAGCCCGCCACCCTGCAAAAGCTCGCCGAAGCCGGCTACGCTGTGCACGAGCGCCTCGTGGAGTTTCCGCTCTGGGATGAGTACGCCGACCACATCAAATCCGACATCGCCGACCTCAGCAACCTGGGCAAGGGCGAAGCCGGCCACATTTCGGCCGCCAAATTCCTGGAGCGTTTCGCCATCGGCTACCCCTGGATTCACCTCGATATCGCCGGACCCGCTTACCTCACGGCGGCCGAAAGCTACCGTGGTAAAGGCGGCACCGGTACCGGCGTGCGCCTGCTGTACGAGTTCCTGACCAAACAGCTCTAAAATATAGACCGTCTAGAACGTCAGGCTGAGTGAAGCGCAGCGAAGTCGAAGCATCTCTACCGCTTCGTTGCCATCAGTGATGAATAATAAAGAGGTAGAGATGCTTCGACTCCGCTGCGACGCCGCTTTATTCGCGGAATGCTCAGCCTGACCGTTTGAACTGAAACATGCCCCACAACCTCCCCCGCCTCGGCTTTTCCGTGGGCGACCTCGCTGGCATCGGCCCCGAAGTCATTTACAAAACCCTGCTCGATGAGCGCCTGCTGCAACTCTGCACGCCCGTTATCTACGGCACGGCCACGGCGCTGTTTGACGATTTCCCCACCCCCGCCGATTCCGAGCACCTCCAGTTTCGCCAGTTGCGCGACGTGGCCGACATCGCCCCCGGCCGCCTCAATGCCGTGACCTGCTGGGACGATGATTTTGCCCTCGCGCCCGGCCAGCCCTCCGCCGCCACCGGCGCGGCCGCCCGCGAAAGCCTGCTCTGCGCCGCCCGCGACCTCAAAGCCGGCAAGCTGGATGGCCTTGTAACGGCCCCCATCAGCAAGGACAACACCCAGGCCGACTACTTCCGCTACCCCGGCCACACCGAGTTTCTCACCAGCTTCTTCGCCGCCCCCGAGAGCCTTATGTTTCTGGTAGATGAGGATGCCGGCCTGCGCATTGCCACCGTCACCGGCCACATTCCGCTCAAGGACGTGCCCGCCAAGCTCACCGCCGAGCTGCTGCGCACCAAAATCACGCTGCTGCTCAAGTCGCTCAAGAACGATTTCGGCATTCTGAAGCCCCGTATTGCCGTGCTCGGCCTCAACCCCCACGCCGGCGAAAACGGCCTGCTGGGCAAGGAAGAAGGCGACGTCGTGTCGCCCGTCATCCAGCAATTCGCCCACGACGGCCACCTCGTCGTCGGCCCTTTCCCGGCCGATGGCTACTTTGGCACCCAGCAGTTCCGCCAGTTTGATGCCACCCTCGCCCTCTACCACGACCAGGGCCTGATTCCCTTTAAGCTCATGGCTTTTGAGCGCGGCGTGAATTTCACCGCCGGCCTGTCCATCGTCCGCACCTCGCCCGACCACGGCACTGCCTACGGCCTCGCCGGCCAGTACCGAGCCGACGAATCCTCCTTCCGCGCCGCCGTGTACCTGGCCTGCGACATCTGGAAACAGCGCCGGGAAAACGCGGAGCCCCGCTCGGCACGGTAGTTTCTTGTCAGAAACGAAATTTTCTTTCTAATTTTGAAACGCGGCTGACAACGGCCGCGTTTCTTTTTCTACCGATGCTGCTTTAATGGTCGTTCTGAGCAAACCAATTATTCGGGAATTTGGCATGAAGCACCCGACGGCGGCCAAACCGCTGAATGATTGGTATGCGTTGGTTCTAGCTGCTGACTGGGGTAATCTGGCGGACATCCGGGTACTGTTCAATTCGGTCGATTTCGTTAGCAACGAGCGGTACGTTTTCAATATCGGCGGCAATAAGTTCCGGCTGATTGCGCGCATCCTGTTTCCAGCCCGCACGGTTTATATCAAATTCATTGGCACCCACCGGGAATACGACCGGATTGATGCCGCCACCATTGATTACAAAAAACAATGACCCAGCCCGTAATCAACACCTTGCAGGAATACCGCGACACCTTCCGCGAGTTCGATGCGCTCATCGAAACTAACTACGATGCTGACCCGGCCACACTGCAACGGGTGAAAAACATGGCCCAGGCCCTCTCCGACTACGAGGACACCCTGAAGCTCATGCCGATTCCCATTCCGCCCAAGCCCACCACCCTGCCGGCCATGATTGAGCTCAAGCGCCAGCAGCAGCACCTGAAGCAGAAGGAGCTCGCCGCGCTGCTCGAAGTGCCGCCCGGCCGCCTCTCCCAAATTCTGAGCGGCAAGCGGCGCGTGACCATGGACCTGGCCAAAAAGCTCTACGAGCGCCTGCACATCAGCCCCGAATTCATCCTCAAAACTGCTTAGGCAGCGGGGAAAATGGCCCGGATATTTGGCAAAAAGCCGGATTTTCACTACTTTTGCCCCCTGCTATCCAAGCGACCGTGAAAAAAGAAAGCCAATTCGACCTTAACCTTGCCCGCCTGACGCTCAAAACGCATCAGTTTGAGTTCGAGTTGGGTCCCGAATTCTTCGCCTTATTCGACCAGCCCCTGGTGGAGCAAGGCGACCTGCACGCCGACGTGGAGCTCATTAAAACCGAGCGGCTGATGACGCTGAACTTTCACATCACGGGCACCGTGCAGCTCACCTGCGACCGGAGCCTGGATGAGTTCGCGCAGCCGCTGGATATTGAGGAGCAGTTGCTGGTACGCTTCGGCGACGAAGCCAAAGAGCTGGACGACAACGTGCTGCAAATCACGCCCGAGACGCAGAGCCTGCCTCTCGCTCAGCACCTCTACGACTACATTGGTCTGGCCCTGCCCATGAAGAAGCTGCACCCGCGCTTCCAGGACGAGGCCGACGACAACCCCGACGCGCCGACCAAGCACATCTTCAGCACCCGTCCTGCCGATGATGCGCCCGACGACGACGAGCCAGCCGACCCACGCTGGGCCGCGCTGCGCAACCTGAATTAATCCGTCAGTGCCCCGAGTCGCTCCCCACTCGTTAACCGCAACTTTAACTCCCCTAATTTCAACTAAACCATGGCACATCCTAAGCGCCGCACCTCCACCGCCGTTCGCGACAAGCGTCGTACCCACTACAAGCTGACTCCTAAGGCCGTGACCCTGTGCCCCAACACGGGTGAGCTGCACCTGCGCCACAAGGCGTACGTGGTCGATGGCGACCTGTACCACAATGGCCAGCTGGC
>JALYUH010000245.1 GCA_030853985.1 Bacteroidota bacterium
TGGCTACAAACGCTTCCGGATTGTGCTTAAGCGCCTGCTGCACCACCTTGCGGCACTTGCGGTCGGCATGGTCTGTGACGGAGCAGGTATTGATAACGTAAAGGTCGGCCCCGGCTTCAAAGGGAACTTTGGCAAAGCCCTTTTCCTCAAACTGCCGGCCAATGGCCGACGTTTCGGAAAAATTAAGCTTGCAGCCGAGTGTATATAAGGCAACGGATTGGGGAGTGGGCATAGCGGGCGCAAAGGTACGGCGGCCGCCCCGTGCGCCCGAAACCCCCGGCGGCTACTTGCGGGCAAAGTCTTCTAGCGTGAGCTGCTGCATGGCCTGGCCCAGATGCAGCTGCCAGTCGGGGGCGTTGGGGGTGCGGTCCCACACGGCGCGGCTCACGTTGTCGAACGCCAGCGTGCCCAGCGGCGAAACGGCCCCAAAGCCATTATTGAAGCAGTAGTAAGCGAAGGGCCGCGGGTGCGGGGCCAGCAGGTCGCGGCTCCACACGTAGCGGGTGGCGGGCAGGTGCAGCTGCCGCAAAAGCGTGGCGGCCACATCGGTTTGCGAGGCGATGGTATGCACCACGCGGCCCCGCGCCGCTGGTTGCAGCGCGCCCCCGGCCAACAGCAGCGGAATCCGAAACTTGTCGGGGTTTTGGTTCGAAGAATTGCCGGGCTGGATGTGGCCGTGGTCGGCCACCAGCACCAGCAGCGTGTGCGCGTACCAGGGCTCGCGCCGGGCGGCGCGCAGAAAGCGCCCCAGCTCCTGGTCGGTATAATACACCGAGTTCCGAAACAAACTCACCTCATCGGTCCCCAAAAAGTGGGTTTTCATGGGCACATCAAACGGTTCGTGGCTGCTGAGGGTGAAAGCCGTGACGAAAAACGGCGTGGGCTGCCGGCGCAGGTCGGCCAGCATACGCTCGAAGAGCACGCCGTCGTGCGCGCCCCATTTCGAGTTCTGGTCGGCCTGGGCGAAGTCGCCCCGCTCGGTAAGGTGCTCGTAGCCGGCGGTTTGCAGGTAGCTTTTCATGTTGGCGAAGGCCAGCTCGCCGCCGTAGTAGTAGTGCGAGCGGTAGCCCGCCGCCGCCAGCGAGCGGCACAGGTGCGGCAGCTGCTCGGTTTTGCGCGGAAACTTGATGATGCTGGTCGTCGGCTGGTTGGGGTAGCCCGAGAGCAGCGACACGAGGCCCTTCTGGCTGCGGTCGCCGGCCGCGTAAACGTTGTCGAACAGCACCCCGGTGTGCGCCAGGCTGTCGAGCACCGGCGTTACGCCCTGCTCGCCGCCCACGCTGCCCACAAATTTACTGGTGAAGCTTTCCAGGATAATAAACAGCACATTGGGCCGCGCTTCAGTCAGAATATTCACCGTCGAGTCGGCCGGCGCGGGCCGGCCCACGGCCAGCGGATAGAGGCCCGCCACCAGCCGCCGGGCGGTGCTGTCGGGCATAAACGGCTGGGGCGGGTGTTCCTCATTGCGCAGCACCAGCGCGCTCATCAGGTTCCAGGGCGCGTTCAGGGCCACGTGGTTGGCAAACGCGGTGCGCGAGAAATACACGTCGCTTTGGTTGATGGGGATTTGCTGGGTGCCGCCCCGCAGCGGCACCACCAGCAGCGCCAAGTAGAGCAGGCTGGCCAGCGCCGCCCGCCCGCGCCCGAACCAGGCCGGCAACGGGGCCAGCCGCCCCACCACTCCTTTGTATAAGCGCGCGCCGCCGCCCGCCAGCGCCAGCAGCGCCAGCGCCAGCAGCCCCAGCGGCGCGCTCCCAGCCGAAGCCGCCATCTCCTGCGGCGAATTCAGGTATTGCAGCGGGGTGTCATCGAGCCGGAAACCCCAGGCGCGGTACAGCTCCAGGTCGGCGGTCATCAGCAGCGCCAGCACCAGGCCCACGGCCACCGAGTAGCCAGCCAGCAGCCCGCGCACTGGCAAGCGCGGCCACAAACTGCCAATCACCAAAAGCAAAAACGGCAGCAGGCACACGTAGGCCGTCGCCGAAGCATCGAGCCGCAGCCCATACCAAAAAGTGGCCAGCAGCGTATCCCACGGCAATTTGGCCGCCGCCACGTGCTGATAACCCAGAAAGAGCGCCCGGCCCAGCCCAAAAAACAGCAGCCAGAATAGGAAGTAGCGCGGCTGAAACGCGAAGCGGTTTTTCACGCCTCAAAGATAGGTAGTGCCGGGTGCGGCCCAGTGGTGCCAGAATGAGCAACCGTTTGCCTATTTTAATAGCAAACCATCGGATTAACGTATTTTTGGAAAGGGAGTAAGGCAAAAAATGATTGTTTTTCCGGAAAATCATTGAAAAATTTGGGGGTACTTTCCGAAAAACACTTTTTCGCTTTATCTTTGTCCTAATAATATACCGCTGGTAACTCATCCCGGTTCCTTCTTACATGGCCATTCTGCGTTTCAAAGCTCTCGAATTAGTCAACCAGCGCCAACCCATTACGGTGGAAGGAGGCAAGCGCCGCTCCGAAACCTTCGGGCAAAGCGTGTTCAATCTGGAGGCCATGCGCGCCACCATGCCCGGCGACTACTTCAAAAAGCTCCAAGCCGCCATCAAGCAAGGCGCAACCGTGGAGCGCAACGTGGCCGATGCCGTGGCTTCGGCCATGAAAACCTGGGCCATGGCTAAGGGGGCCACGCACTACACGCACTGGTTCCAGCCCCTCACCGGCGCGACCGCCGAAAAGCACGACTCGTTTTTCGACCTGAACTCCGACGGCCGGCCGATTGAGAATTTTAAGGGCTCGGCTCTGGTGCAGCAGGAGCCCGATGCCTCGTCGTTCCCCAACGGCGGCATCCGCAACACCTTCGAGGCCCGCGGCTACACCGCCTGGGACCCCACTTCGCCCGCTTTCATCATCGAAACCGTGGGCGCGAAGACCCTGTGCATCCCCACCATTTTTGTGGCGTACACCGGCGAAGCCCTCGACTACAAAGCCCCGCTGCTGAAGTCGCTGGCCGTGCTGGAAAAGGCCGCCGTGGACGTTTGCCAGTACTTCGACCGGGACGTATCGCGCGTGAACACCACCCTGGGCATCGAGCAGGAATACTTCCTGGTAGACAAGGCATTGCACGATGCGCGCCCCGACCTCGTGCTCACCGGCCGCACCCTGTTCGGCCACAGCCCGGCCAAAGGCCAGCAGCTCGACGACCACTACTTCGGCTCGATTCCGGCCCGCGTGCACGGTTTCATGCTGGAGTTTGAGGAAGAGTCCAACCTGCTCGGGATTCCGCTGCGCACCCGCCACAACGAGGTGGCCCCCAACCAGTTCGAGTGCGCCCCCACGTTTGAGGATGCCAACCTGGCCGTGGACCACAACCAGCTCCTGATGGACGTGATGGCCCGCGTGGCCGACCGTCACAACTTCAAAGTGCTGTTGCACGAGAAGCCCTTTGCCGGGGTGAACGGCAGCGGCAAGCACAACAACTGGGCGATGAGCACCGACACCGGCGTGAACCTGCTCGCGCCCGGCCGCCGCCCCAAGGAAAACCTCCAGTTTCTGGCCTTCCTCATCACCACCATCAAGGCCGTGCACACGCACGCCGATTTGCTGCGCGCCAGCATCGCTTCGGCCAGCAACGACCACCGCCTGGGGGCCAACGAGGCTCCGCCGGCCATTATGTCGGTGTTCCTGGGTTCGATGCTCGATGGCGTGCTCGACGAGCTGGAGCGCACGGCCAAGCTGCCGCTCGACAAAGGCGATAACATTTACCTCAAGCTGGGCATCGACAAGATTCCGCCCATCCTGCTCGACAACACCGACCGCAACCGGACCTCGCCGTTCGCCTTCACCGGCAACAAGTTCGAGCTGCGCGCCGTGGGCTCGTCGGCCAACTGCTCGTCGGCCATGACGGTGCTCAACACCATTGTCGCCGACCAGCTAATCGACTTCAAGGCTTCGGTCGACTCGCTCATTGAGCAGGGCAAGAAGAAGGAAGTGGCCATTGTGGAAGTGCTGCGCGAGTACGTTATCAGCTCGAAGCACATCCGTTTCGAAGGCAACGGCTACTCCGACGAGTGGAAGGAAGAAGCTGCCAGCCGGGGCCTCAGTAACATTGCCACTACGCCCCAGGCGCTGGATGCGCTGGTGCGCGACGATGCGGCCGCGCTGTTTGCCCGCCACGGCATTTTTTCGCACGTCGAGCTGCACGCCCGCCACGAGATTCTGCTGGAGGAGTACATGAAGAAAATCCAGATTGAAAGCCGCGTAATGGGCGACCTGGCCGTGAACCACGTCATTCCGACGGCGTTGGCGTACCAGACCAAGCTCATCGACAACGTGCGCGGCCTCCGCGACCTGGGCCTCGACGACGAGCACAGCCAGACCACGCTGGACATGATTAAGGATATTTCGCGCTATGTTTCAACCATTAAGACCACGGTGGACGAGATGACCAAGGCGCGCAAGCAAGCAAATAAAATCGGCGATGCCCGCGAATTGGCCGTGGCGTATTGCGAAGAAGTGAAACCGAAATTCGAGCCCATCCGGCGCGCAGTGGACAAGCTGGAGCGCATGGTGGCCGACGAGGACTGGCCTCTGGTGAAGTACCGCGAGCTGTTGTTCAGCCGCTAGTTGCACTAGAGGACGGAATTGGGACCGGTGTTGGGTGGGAATTCTCGCCGCGCCCCGATTGGGAAAGAGGTGCCTCAGTGGGGCGCCTTTTTTTGGTTCTACTCCGCAAACGATTGCGGGAAGGTGAGACCAGCAGGGAGGCCTTTTTCAGACTATTCGGAAGCTCGAACGCTGTTCGGGATGGTTTTTTTTGGCGCTGGCAAAACTTCGGCTAAAAGCAGCGGCAGGCGCGGGGTAGCGGCTTCATCCGCGACGATTTCGGCGCTGCTGCCGGGGTCGGGCACCAGCATTTTCCACGTTGCGCTTCGCAGCTCATCGAGCTTGTCGAGCGCGTCGCTCACGGTGGGGTTGGCCTTCAGCTTATCGAACAAGCCGCTTTTGTTGCCCACCGTTATCAACTTCTCAATCACGAAGGGCAGCACCCAGCCCACCACGTTGGATGCCAGCGCGCCGCGCAGGCCCAGGCGCAGTAGCAGGCGCACGGTCATTTGCTCGACGAGCAGCACGCGGGCGGCGGGCAGGGCCTTATCGGCCAGGAAATCGGCCACCAGTTTCAGGTTACCTTTTTCGACTTCGGCCCGTAGCACGTCCTGCACGGCATCGAGGGCGCGGGCGGCCAGCTGCCGGAACAGGCGGCCGGTTTGCCAGGCGGCGAGGCCGGTGAAGCGGACGGCGCCGGCCAAGCCGGTAAACGAAGGTAGGAAAGCAGGCTTTTTCATGAAAAAAAACGCGAACCGATTGTTTAGCGGCCTATGAGCAGGAACGTACTGGTTGCGGCTGAGGTTTACTAAACGGCGGCCCAAACTGGTAGGATTGTTGCCAGGCCGGTTATTGCACCAACGAATACGGGCAGTTTTGCGTTACCAATGTTATGGTGCGAACCGTCTGCCCCGCGTTTTCTTTCTCATGTCGGACTTGCTGCTGGATATCAATTTACAACAATCGCCCGACGACTATTTCGGCGGCGAATGGCAGGTGGCCAACCGGGTTCTCAACCAGAATGACCCCACCAGTCCCCTCGCGCAGGCCAGCCAGCTGGAGCTAGCGCCCGGCAAGCTGGTGGCCCGCGCTTCGGGCGATGGCTCCGCGCAAACCGGCCAGTGGCAGGTCATGCGCGACGAGATGCTGAACCGGCCCTATCTGAATTTTGAGTTGCCCAACGAGGCCACGCGGGCTTTGGTAACGCGGCTGCGCCGCTCGGCCGACGGCCTGCACAGCCAGCTCAACCTCTATTTTGCCTCCGGCATGGAACTGCAGTTGAACCGGGCCAATTAATCTCCCCTCCATTATTTATTTGTGCCGTGAGCGATTCCCCTGCCGCCCCAATGCCCAGTGAAACGAAGCTGCCGACCAGCGTGGGCCAAGGCCTGGTTGGGCCAGAGCAATTTACTTTTCTGGCCGACGTCATTCCGCAGTTGGTCTGGATAACGGACCAAAATGGCTTCCACACCTATTTTAACCAGCGCTGGACCGATTTTACCGGCTACGTGCTGGCCGACAGCGTGGGGCCCGATATGTGGAACAACCTGCTGCACCCTGACGACCGCGCCCGGGCCCGCGAGGTGTGGGGTCATTCGTTGGCTACCGGGGTCGATTACAATATCGAATACCGTTTCAAAGCCCAGGATGGCACGTTTCGCTGGTTTTTGGGCCAGGCCCTGCCACGTCGGGGCGATGATGGCCAGATTCTCGCCTGGTTTGGCACCTGCACCGATATTCAGGAGCAGCGCCAGATGCGCGAGCAGCTCGAAGCGGCTTACTCCGACCTCGAAGCCAAGGTAATGTTCCGGACCCTGGATTTGGAGCGCGAGCTGAAACAGCTGCGCGAGGCTGCGGGCAAATAGGCTTCGGCGATTAAAGATTGGTTGAAACGGCTCTTCGGAGCCGTTTTGCGTTAGGAGCAATGCCGTTTGCGTTGCCGTGTTATTCCGTTTTCAGCTTTCGCTTTTTCTTATGAATGCCATCGTTATTAAGCAGCCCGGCGGGCCCGAAGTTCTCCAGCTGCACCAGCCAGCCACGCCGCAGCCGGCGGCGCACGAAGTGCTCATCCGGGTGCACGCGGCCGGCGTGAACCGCCCCGACGTGCTGATGCGCCAGGGCAAATACGCCGGCAGCGGCAACGTTGCCGGCTTGGTGCCCGGCCTGGAAATAGCCGGCGTAATAGAAAAGTGCGGCGCGGATGCCGGGCGCTGGCAGCCCGGCGATGCCGTATGCGCCCTACTGCCCGCCGGCGGCTACGCCGAATATGCCGTAGTAGATGCTCGCCACTGCCTGCCTGCGCCCGCCGGCCTAAGCATGGTGGAGGCCGCCGCGCTACCCGAAACCGTGTTCACGGTGTGGCACAACGTGTTTCAGCGCGGCGGCTTGCAGCCGGGCGAAACGCTGCTGGTGCACGGCGGCAGCAGCGGCATTGGCACCACGGCCATTCAGCTGGCGCGGGCGCTGGGCAGCCCCGTAGCTACCACGGCCGGCGACGATGAGAAATGCGCCGCCTGCCGGGAATTAGGGGCCGATTGGGCCATCAACTACAAAACCGAGGATTTTGAACAGGTGCTGAACGCCGAAGGCGTGGATGTGATTCTGGATATGATTGGCGGCGACTACATCGCCAAAAACCTGCGCCTGCTGAAAGACGACGGCCGCCTGGTTTTCATCAACGCGATGCAGGGCCCGCAGGGCGAATTCAACGCCCTGGAGGTGATGCGCCGCCGTTTGAGCATCACGGGCAGCACGTTGCGGCCGCGCTCTGCCGGGTTTAAGGCGGCGCTGGCGGCGGCGGTGGAAAAGCACGTGTGGCCGCTGATTGCGGCCGGCAAATTCCGGCCGGTAATTTATAAAACGTTTCCGCTGGCCGAAGCTGCGGCGGCGCATGAGCTGATGGAAAGCAGCGCGCACATCGGAAAGATTGTGCTGGAAGTAGGACCTGCTGCTTAGCACCCGCTCACGGACGCGGTTGGGAAGTGGGGGCCAGGGTGCAGGCTCCCGCTTTACCTTTGTGCTGCCGCGCAACTTTCGCCTGCTTCCCCCGGTTTTTTGTTCATGAATAAAACGTATTGCCCCAGCCTCACCGAATATCAGCGCCGCGTAGCCCGCGTGGTCAACATTGGCGGCGTGCCGATGGGCGGCGACTACCCCATCCGCGTGCAGAGCATGACCACCGTGGACACGATGGACACCCTGGGCTCGGTAGAGCAGACGCTGCGCATGGTGGCGGCCGGCTGCGAGTACGTGCGCATTACCGCGCCCAGCATGAAAGAGGCCCAGAACCTGTTGGAAATCAAGAAGGAGCTGCGCAAGCGCGGCTGCAATGTGCCGCTCATCGCCGACATTCACTTCACGCCCAACGCCGCCGAGCTGGCCGCCCGCATCGTGGAGAAAGTGCGCGTGAACCCCGGCAACTACGCCGACAAAAAGAAATTTGAGGAGATTGAATACACCGACGCCAGCTACGCGGCCGAGGTGGAGCGCATCCGCGAGCGGTTCCGGCCGCTGGTGCAAATTTGCAAGCAGCACGGCACCGCCATGCGCATCGGCACCAACCACGGCTCGCTATCAGATAGAATATTAAGCCGCTACGGCGATACGCCGCTGGGCATGGTGGAGTCGGCGCTGGAGTTCCTGCGCCTCTGCGAAGAGGAAAACTACTACGACGTGGTGCTGAGCATGAAGGCCAGCAACACCCAGGTGATGGTGCAGGCCTACCGCCTGCTGGTGCAAAAGCTCGATGAGGAAGGCCTGCAACCCTACCCGCTGCACCTGGGCGTAACCGAAGCCGGCGAGGCCGAGGACGGCCGCATCAAGAGCGCCGTGGGCATCGGCACGCTGCTGGAGGATGGCCTGGGCGATACCGTGCGCGTGTCGCTCACCGAAGCCCCGGAAGCCGAAGCCCCGGTGGCCCGCATGCTGATTGACCGCTATACGGCCCGCGCCGCACAGGCCCGGCCAATAATGCCGCTCGAAGGCGAGGTGCCGATAAATCCGTTCCAGTATTTCCGGCGGCACACGCATGAGGTCGCTAATTTTGGGGGGCAAAACGTGCCGCGCGTTATCACGAGCATTGCACGGCTGCCCCGCGTGGAATATGCCGACCTGCGCGCCGTGGGCCACCTTTATTCGCCGTTTCTGGACAAATTCCAGATGGCCGACCACGGGGCCGACTACGTGTTCAGCGGCGAGCAGCCGGTGCCGTTTATGCTGCCCAACGGCCTCCGGGAAATCGTGACTTACTCGGCCTGGCGCGACGCGGGCAGCCGCCCACACCACTACCCGGTGCTGACGGCGGACGTGTACCTGGCGGATGCGCCGCGGCATCCGCAGCTCAACTTTCTGCTCCTCAGCCTCGATACCCTCGACGCGCCCGTGCTGCAACGGCTACGCCAGGATGCTGCCGTCGTGCTGGTGTTGCACACCACCAACGCCCACGCCATGCCGGAGCTGCGCCGGGCCTTTTTCGAGCTGCTGACTCACGAAATCACCTGTCCGGTGGTCATCGCCCGCTCGTTTGGCGACCAGCCAATGGAGCAAACCCAACTCTTTGCGGCCACCGACGTGGGCGGCCTGCTCATCGACGGCCTCGGCGATGGCATCGTGCTGGGCGTGGAGCTGCTGCGCAACCGCTCGCAGGAGGAATGGCTCGACACGGTGAGCAGCTACAACCAGCTGAGCTTTGGCATCTTGCAGGCGGCCCGCACCCGCATGAGCAAAACCGAATACATCAGCTGCCCCAGCTGCGGCCGCACCCTGTTCGACCTGCAGGAAACCACGGCCATGATTCGCCAGCGCACCGACCACCTCAAGGGCATCAAAATCGGCATCATGGGCTGCATCGTGAACGGCCCCGGCGAAATGGCCGATGCCGACTACGGCTACGTGGGCGTGGGCAAGGGTAAAATCGCCCTCTACCGCGGCCAGGAAGTCATCAAAAAAGCCGTGCCCGAAGAACGGGCCGTGGATGACCTGATTGAATTGATGCGCGAGGATGGAAGGTGGATTGAGAAGGAGATGCTGGGGGAGCCGGTGGGGGCGTAAAAAGTAATCGGCGGCGGCGGGGGAGGTAGCGGTGAAGGCTCTTTTATAAAGAGCACAAAAAAGGCTGCCCAGATAGCCCATAGCACAAGTAGAAATGCCACTCCAGTGAGAAAGCATCCTGCCAGCCATAAGAAAAATTTGTGGACGCGACTTGAGCAACGGACTCCAGCTTTGCAGTAAATCAGAAACGCTGACCGCCCGCACACGGCACTTGAGAATAGGGAAACAGAAATGTGCCAAAATTCTGTCATCGCCCCAGAAAAAACACCTTAAACAACGCCAGCTCCTCCAGTTCCCGCTGCACGTAGGCCCGTAAAAACGACTCTCCGACTTGCCGCTGCAATACGGAAATTCCCACGTCAATCAGGCGCAGGCCTTGCTGAGTGAGCAGGATGTTGTCATAGCGGTCGCCGGGCAGGTTGGAGGGGCGTAGCAGGGCGCGGTGGACGAAGCCGGTCTGATGAAGCGCGTGTAATTCGTCGGTAAATACGTCGAACTATATTTCCCGCATTTCTACTTCGTAAGCTCGGAAATCAATGGGGTAAATGCGCTCCAATACTAACATGTCGGCTGCCAGCGCCTGGTTGGTTTCCAGGCGTAGAAATTTGACCACCAGCTCGTTTGTTTCGTTAGCGAAACGCATTTTTTCGGCCTCCGAGCCAATGTCGGAACGGGTATCATTGCTAAATAATTTGCCCACTTCGGTTTCCGATAGCGCAATAGCCGCATTGTTGGCAACGCGCGAGAGCTGCCGGGGGTAGCGTTTGGGTTCCATTGGCAGGCCAGGTTGGGTGTCAGCCAAAAGTACGGCTGGGCGGCTGGCCGGGCTGGCCGCCAAAATCGTGGAAAACGGCTGCCGGAGCTAGCCGGCGGCGCACGGCGAGGCTGTCGCCGCGCCGCAGGCCATCTAAAAACGCGGTGACGGTTTTCTTCACGGTATCGGTTTCAGCCGGAGCTTTTTGGGCGTGAGCGGCGGGTAGCAGCAAAAGAAGCTCCGGGCGTTTCGGGTTTTGGGAAAGTAGACGACGAAGGAAAGCCGCGCGCGGTGCAAATCTTTCTGGCGCGCTGGTTGTTACCTTAGCTACTCCCCAACCTGCTCTGTTATGAACGGTAAAGACCTTTTCAACTTCGGCCCGGTCCTCGGTTACTATTTCCGAAAAAACGACCCGAACCGCAAAAACAACTTCAACCTGAAGACCATGCACTTCATCAATAAGCTCAGCTTGGCGATGTTCTTGGTGTGCCTGGTCGTGATGTTTTTCCGCTACGTGGTGTAGCGAAACGCGGGATGAATATTGAAGAATTCCGCGACTACTGCCTGCTGAAAGCCGGCGTAACCGAAGAAACGCCCTTCGGCCCCGCAACGCTGGTGTTCAAAGTCGGTGGCAAAGTTTTCGCCCTGACCGATATCGATATCTTCGGCAGCATCAACCTGAAATGCGACCCCGAGCGCGCCGTGGAGCTGCGGGAGGCGCACGACTACGTGCTGCCTGGCTACCACATGAATAAGCAGCTCTGGAATACGGTGCTCATCGGGGCCGGCGCGCCAGATGGCCAGCTGCGCGAACTGATTGACCACTCCTATGATTTAGTGCGGGCATCATTGCCCAAAGCGGCAAAAGTGGCGCTGGAGCAGTAGTAGCTTGGACTCTGCAAGTCCGAGCCGCGTGCGTAGCGAGCAGATGGAACCGGACGGCTCTACGCGCCAGGATGCTCGTTGCGCTCGCGGCTCGGACTCGCAGAGTCCAAGCTAC
>JALYUH010000250.1 GCA_030853985.1 Bacteroidota bacterium
GTGCTGCTGATGGGGTCGGCGGTGCCAGCCACCAGCAGCACCGGGGCCGTGGGTCCTTCCGAAGCGCAGGACAGGCTTGCGGGCGTGGGCAGGTTCGCGTCGGCCGTAGCGATGGCCGCCACCAAGCGGGGCGCCTCCATGGCCAGCCGAAGCGCCATCTGGCCGCCGTTGGAGTAGCCGAAGGCGTATACCCGGCCAGCATCGGTGCGGTGAGCGGCCTGGAAATGCGCGACGAGGGCCCGTAGGAGGCTCATGTCGTCGATGTTTTCAGTTTTGGCGGGGAAAGGCGCGTCGCGACGGCAGTCGTTCCAGTTGCCCTGGTAGTCGTCGGGGTAAAGCACCGCGAAGCCGTGGCGGTCGGCCAGCTGGTCGAACTCGTAGCCCGTCCAGCGGCGCATGGTGGCCCCGTCGAGGTTGGAGCCGTGCAGCGCCAGCAGCAGGGGGCGTGCGCCGGCAAGTTCGCCGGCACGTAGGCGCAGTACGTGCGGGTGCGCTCGCCCACCCGGATAGTGGCCGCTTGCAGGCCGGCCCGCAGCTTTCGCTTGGCCCGCTGCACCCGCGCCTTCACGGTGCTCAGGGGCAGGTTGCTGCTGCCGGGCGCATTCCGCTTGGCTGATGCCTGCTAGCGCCACCGCTTCCAGCAGTTCACGCTGTTCGAGCGGTAGCACCCGCAAGAGCAACAGCAGGCAGTCCTGCACGGGCGCATTGCCGGCGGGGTGTTCGGGCATTTCAGCCGCTGGGGCGAGGCCGGTGAGGGGCCCGAGCTTGTGGTGCTGCCGGTGGTAATCACCCAGATTGGTGCACACAACGCGGCGCAGCCAAGCGGCCAGCTTACCGGGGTCTTGCAGCGTGTGCAGGGAGCGGTGCATCTTCACGAGCACCTCCTGGGTAATCTCAGCCACCTGCTCCGGGTTGGTCGTCAGCTCCCGCACGTAGCGGTTGATGAGGTCGTACATGCCCAGGTACAACTCGTTGTTTGCGAGCTGATTCATTGCACTATCCGGATAAGTATTGCCAGCCAAAGTAGTGGCCCTGAGGGACGCTATAGCAAGTCGCCCACCTCGCGCACGCCCACCGGCCGCGCCACCGTGAAACCCTCGCCGAACTCGACCCCAATGATGTGACCAAATTCCCGCGCCCGCGCCTCCATAAACCGGCCAAAAGCCTGGCTGGACAAGTAGGTTTGCGGCGCGTCCAAATCGGGGTTAAAGAACTGGGTTTTGAAGGCCTGAATGGCTTCCCACTTTTTCTCCCAGTACGGCGTAATATCGACCACAAAAGCCGGCGTAATCTGGCGGTCCTGGATGTAGTGGTACACATTTTTGGGTCGCCAAGCTTCCTGCGGCAGGCCATCATCGCCGAGGGTTTCAATCATGCGCAGGCCGGCCAGGAAGCAGGCATCTACGGCCAGCTGGGCAGCCTTGCCGTGGTCGGGGTGCCGGTCGGTGATGGCGTTGCAAAGCACCACCTCGGGCTGGTAACGCCGAATAGCCGCAAGGAGCGGCAGCTGGTGCTCGCGGTCGTTGCGGAAGAAGCCATCCGCCATGCCCAGGTTCTCCCGGATGGCAATGCCCAAAATCTGGCTCGATGCTGCGGCTTCGGCGGCGCGGGTTGCCGGCGTGCCGCGCGTGCCCAGCTCGCCCCGCGTGAAATCGACAATGCCCACCTTTTTGCCAATGGCCATCGAGGCCAGCAAGGTGCCGGTACAGGACATTTCTACATCGTCGGGATGCGCCCCAAGGGCCAGAACATCTAGTTTCATCACTGATTTTCGCTGATTAAAATGATTCCGCTGCTTGCAGCAGACGAATAAAAATTACTTTCGCGCACAACCCATCTCACGCCGGGGACCACCCAAAAAAATCAGCGAAATCACGGTTAATCCGCGAAAACCAGTGGTTTATTTGATGCGCAGCCTCTTGCCGGGTTGCAGCGTGCGCACGCCGGGGTTTAGCTTTTTCAGGGTGCTTACGCGCACGCCGTACCGTTCGGCTACTTCCGACATGGTATCACCCGAGCGCACTTTATGCGTCACCGTTTGGCGGGCCCGGGAGGGCGAGCCGCTGTGACTGCTGCTGCGACTGCTGCTGCGGCTCACGGCCCGGCTATAGTAGTTGAACAGCTGCGAGGTAATGGTGAAGTTGTCGTTCCGCAGCTTGTAGCCGGGGAAATCGTACATCAGCGCCGGGTTGATGGGGTTGCCCTGGTAGCGCACCTCGAAGTGCAGATGCGAGCCCGTGCTGCGCCCCGTGCTGCCGCCGTAGCCAATCAGCTGGCCGGCTTTCACAAAGGTGCCTACGGGCACCAGCGACTTGCTCAAATGGCCATAAATCGTTTCCAGGCCATTGTAGTGGCGCACCAGAATGTAGTTGCCGTAGCCGCCGCCGTCCCAGGCACTGATGCGTACCACGCCATCGTAGGCCGCACGCACTGAGTCGCCGGTTTCCAAGTCCAGGTCCATGCCGTAGTGCCAGCGGTAGCCTCGGAAAGCAAAGCCCGACGTGATGGGCGTGCTCACGAGCGGCATTTTGGCAAAACGCTGTCGGGGCTCATCGGTAAGGTGCAGCTTCAGCGAGTCGCGGTAGCTGCGGCCGTCCACGCGGTAGGGGTTCACGGTGTGGGTGTCCCAGATAGAGTAATAGCCCGCCACTTTCACCCATGATGAATCGATGAGCACTTCCTCCGACATTTCCACAATTTCCTGGCCGCCCTCGTTCAGCGTCGTCGTGTCTTCGCTCACAATGCTGAGCTTCTTAGCCGGGTTGAAGTAGATGGACTTCGCGGCGTCGGAATTATCATCGGGCAGTTCCTCGGTTTCAATAACCGTGGTAGTGTCGGGACGTACGTAGCGCAGCTTCGGCGTTTTGATGCGGAAAAAATCCGAATTGCCGGTACTACCGGCTTTAGCCTTGGGGCGCGCAGGATTGCGCTTCTGCGCCTGGGCCGGATTCAGCCCCGCCAGCAGCCACAGCAGCGCCAGCAACAGCAGCGCGGGGCGCAAAGATGTTGTTTTCAGGATAGTCAAAAGCAGAATATTTAGCTCTTAGCCGCTAGCTGCCAGGCAGTAGCTTCAACGTATGGAGCTACTAGCTGGCAGCTAACGCCTAAGAGCTTATTAAATTTTAGTGGATGCCCATGGCCGCCAAATACCGTTCCGCATCCAGCGCGGCCATGCAGCCGGTGCCAGCGGCCGTTACGGCCTGGCGGTAAGTGTAGTCCTGCACGTCGCCGCAGGCAAACACGCCATCGACATTGGTTTTGCTACTACCGGGAATGGTCTTCAGATACCCCTGCTCGTCGTGGTGCAGATAGGACTGGAAAATCTTCGAGTTCGGCTCGTGCCCAATGGCCACGAAGAAGCCCGTCAGCGCAATCTCGCGGGTTTCGTGGGTCAGCAGGTTCTTCACGCGCACGCCTTCTACGGCGTGCTCGCCCAGAATCTCGTCCGTTACGGTATCGAACAGCACGTCAATCTTGGGGTTGTCGAGCACGCGCTGCTGCATAATTTTCGAGGCTTTCATCTCGCTCTTGCGCACAATCATGGTTACCTTACTGCACAAGTTGGCGAGGTAAGTAGCCTCCTCGGCCGCCGTGTCGCCCGCGCCCACAATGGCCACTTCCTGCCCGCGATAAAAGAACCCGTCGCACACCGCGCAGGCTGAAACGCCCGAACCGTTTAGCTTGGCCTCCGAAGGAATACCGAGCCACTTAGCCGAAGCCCCCGTGGCAATAATAACCGTATCGGCCGTCAACTCCAGGCTTTCATCAATCGTGATTTTGCGCGGATGCACCGAGAAATCCACCGCCGTGGCAATGCCATAGCGGATGTCGGTACCGAAGCGGGTGGCCTGCTTTTTCAGGTCCTCCATCATCTCCGGGCCCATCACGCCATCGGCATAACCGGGGAAATTCTCCACGTCGTTGGTAATCGTGAGCTGCCCGCCGGGCTGCAGGCCCATGTACATAACCGGGGCCATGTTGGCACGAGCCGCGTAGATGGCGGCGGTGTAGCCGGCCGGGCCGGAGCCAATAATCAGGCACTTAGTGTGTTCAGCCATTGCGTAGTGCGGTAAGGTTTAGCTTGCCGTCTGTGAAGGTGGTAGTCAAATAAAATTCTCACGGCAAGCTAAAGCTTACCGCGCAGGTGCTACAAAAAACCCCAACCTTACAGCCGGGGTTTCTCAATAACAAAACCAAACCGGAGTTAGCCCAGGTAAGGCTTCAGCGCCTTCGAGCGCGACGTGTGCCGCAACCGACGAATCGCCTTCTCCTTAATCTGACGCACCCGCTCGCGAGTGAGGTTAAACTTCTCGCCAATTTCTTCCAACGTCAGCGCCGCCTCGCCATTCAGCCCGAAGTAGAGCGTAATCACGTCCGCCTCGCGCTTGGTGAGCGTGCTCAGCGCGCGCTGCACTTCCTTGCGGAGCGAGTCGTTCATCAGCGCCATGTCCGGCGACTCCTCGTCCTCGTTTTCGAGCACGTCGAGCAGCCGGTTTTCCTCGCCCTGCACAAACGGCGCATCCACCGATACGTGGCGACCCGAAATCTTGAGCGTGTCCACAACTTCCGAAGTGGTCAGTTCCAGCACCTCAGCAATTTCTTCGGGCGAAGGCTCGCGCTCGAATTTCTGCTCCAGTTCCGAGAAGGATTTGCTGATTTTATTCAGCGAGCCCACCCGGTTCAGGGGCAGCCGCACGATGCGGCTCTGCTCGGCCAGGGCTTGCAGAATCGACTGGCGAATCCACCATACGGCGTACGAAATGAATTTAAAGCCCCGGGTTTCGTCAAAACGCTTAGCGGCTTTGATGAGACCGAGGTTGCCTTCGTTGATGAGGTCACCGAGGCTAAGCCCTTGGTTCTGATACTGTTTTGCAACCGACACTACGAAACGCAAGTTGGCTTTGGTCAATTTTTCCAGCGCCTGCTGGTCTCCGTCGCGGATACGCTGCGCCAGCGTTACCTCCTCGTCGGGCGTGAGCAAATCCACCTTACCAATCTCCTGGAGGTATTTGTCCAGCGACTGGCTTTCGCGGTTGGTAATCTGCTTACTAATTTTTAGCTGTCTCATTGGGGACTAGGTAAGAACGATATCTGGTGGGGTTATACGAAAGAAAAAGCCGTCCGGACAGTCCCCTAAGTCAGAGGTAGCCAACAGGCTTCCTCCGACATTAGTTCGGACCGGTCGCGTTGCTACGCTTGAGCTTCGCCGTTGCTGGCACCCGCCGTTTCCGGCTTGGGCAGCAACACCTTGCGCGACAAGCGGTACTTGCCGGTTTTCTTATCGATTTCCACCAGTTTCACGTCAATATCCTGGCCCACTTCCAACAATCCTTCCAGCGTTTGAATCCGCTCGTGCGTCACTTCCGAGATGTGCAGCAGGCCGTCTTTGCCGGGCATAATCTCCACGAAAGCGCCGTAGGGCTGAATGCTGCGCACTTTGCCCTTGTATACCTCACCCACTTCCGGCTGCGCCGCGATGGCGCGAATCCGGTCGATGGCACCCTGCATGTCGTCCTGATTGGCCGCGTAAATGCTTACGTGGCCTTTCTCGTCCTTCTCCTCGATAATTACCGTGGCGTTGGTATCCTTCTGAATCTGCTGGATAACCTTGCCACCTGGGCCGATAATGGCTCCGATGAACTCCTTGTCAATCAGCATTTTGTGCGAGCGCGGCGTGTGGGCCTTCAACTCGGCCGCCGGGGCGCCAATGGTCTTCGCCATTTCGGCGAGGATGTGCAGGCGACCAGCGCGGGCCTGGTGCAGCGCGGCAGTTAGAATCTCATTGCTCAAGCCCTGGATTTTGATGTCCATCTGGCAGGCGCAAATGCCTTTCTCGGTGCCGGTTACCTTGAAGTCCATGTCGCCGAGGTGGTCCTCGTCGCCCAGAATATCGCTCAAAACGGCGTATTCGCCGGTTTCCTTGTCCTGCACGAGGCCCATGGCAATGCCCGACACGGCACCTGACACTTTGACGCCAGCATCCATCAGCGCCAGCGAGCCGGCGCAAACCGTCGCCATCGAGCTGGAGCCGTTCGATTCCAGAATGTCCGACACGATGCGGATGGTGTAGGGGTTCTCGTCGTCCGAAGGCAATACCTGCTTCAACGAGCGCAGGGCCAGGTTGCCGTGGCCGATTTCGCGGCGGCCAGCGCCCCGGTTCGGCTTCACTTCGCCGGTCGAGAAACCGGGGAAGTTGTAGTGCAACATGAATTTCGAGTAGCCTTTGGCCAGCGGCTGGTCCACAATCTGTTCATCGAGCTTGGTGCCAAGCGTTACCGTGGTCAGGCTTTGCGTTTCGCCGCGGGTGAAGATGGCCGAGCCGTGAGCGCCGGGCAGGTAGTTGATTTCCGACCAGATGGGGCGGATTTCGGTGAGCTGACGGCCATCGAGACGAACCCGCTCCTTCACCATCATGTCCCGAATCGCCTTCTTCTCAGCCGAGCCATAGTAGCGGCTGAACATCTTCATGTTCAGCTCGGCATCCGTAGCTAGCAGTTGCTCAAGAACAGCCTTTTTTACCTTGCCAAAGCCTTCCTTGCGGCCGCCTTTGCTGGTGTTGCCGCTGCGGGCCACGTCGTAGGCACCCTGGTACACGGCGTCCAGAATGGTCTTTTTCAACTCCTCGTTCTCCTCGTACTTGGGGTACTCGCGGGTCGGCGAGTCGGCGGTGCGGCCCACGGCCTCGGCTAATTCCTTCTGTAGCTGGCACTGGGCCTTGATGGCTTCGTGGCCGAAGGCAATGGCCGCCACCATTTCCTCTTCGCTTACTTCCTTCATCGCACCTTCCACCATGGCCACGGAGTCGGCGGTTGCGCCTACCATCAGGTCCATGTCGGCGCGGGCCAGGTCGGAAGTCTTGGGGTTAATCTGGAACTGGCCGTCGATGCGCGCCACGCGCACTTCGGAAATCGGGCCAGCAAACGGAATGTCGGAAATAGACAACGCAGCCGAAGCGGCCAAAGCAGCCAAAGCGTCGGGCTGCACTTCTTTATCGGCCGAGATGAGGGTAATCATCACCTGCACCTCGTAGTGGTAGTCTTTGGGGAACATCGGCCGCAGGATGCGGTCGACGAGGCGGCAAATCAGGATTTCGTAGTCGCTCAAGCGGCCTTCGCGGCGCTGAAACGAGCCGGGAATCTTGCCGGCCGAGCCGAATTTCTCCTGATAGTCAACCGATAGCGGCAGGAAGTCAACGCCTTCGCGCTGGCTCGGGGCCGAAACCACCGTAGCGAGCAGCATGGTATCGCCGAGGCGAACCACGACGGCGCCGTCGGCAAATTTGGCCAGCTTGCCGGTTTCGATGGAAATGACGCGGCCGTCGGGCAGCGCCAGGGTTTTGGTAATGGCGTGGGGTTGGGACATCAGCGGGATTTGCTTGGAAAAGCGACAGCGGGCGAGCAGCCAAAAACGAACACCGCGCACGGTCTTCGTTACTCAAATAACACAACGGGAACCGATAATGAAACAGCTTTCCGGATGGGCCTCGGGGCCAAACCAACCCGAACAAAAAAAGAGTAGGGAACCTTCGTTGGAAGGCTCCCTACTCTCAGACTCTGGATTTACTTACGGATGCCCAGCTCCTTGATGATGGCGCGGTAGCGGTTGATTTCGCGATGCTGCAGGTAATCCAGCATGCTGCGACGCTTACCTACGAGCTTCAGGAGGCCCAGGCGGGTGCTGTGGTCCTTCTTGTTCACCTTCAGGTGCTCGGTGAGATGGGTGATGCGGTGCGTGAAGAGGGCGATTTGCGACTCTGCCGAGCCAGTATCGGTTTTCACTTTTTGCAGGCTGTTCTTTTCGAAAATGGCCTGTTTTGCTTCGGTATTTAAAATCATCGGCTGATAGGAGTTACCCCGTCTTAGATCTAAGGATGAAAAAGAAATTTGACTACCCCACACGTTGAGGTGCCGCAAAGGTACGAAATTTAAAAACAGGATGAAAGAAGTTAGCAATATAAGCGGCATCTCATACGCCAATTCTTATGCCACCTCCTCTGCTTCCGGCTCGGTTATTTTACGCAGTGCGGGAATACCCAGCCGGCGCGGCAGCCGCCGCCAAAAGTCCATTTCCAACAGGCCGGAATCGTTATAGGCCTGATACAGAAAGAATAACCCGGCCGGCAACAGCACCAGGTTCGACATCCACATGCCTACCCCCACCGGCATCACGAACTCGCGCCCATACTTCTCGCCCATGATGCTGAGTAC
>JALYUH010000268.1 GCA_030853985.1 Bacteroidota bacterium
CCCCACAAGCACAGCAAAACCCTGGTCATTCGGAGGCACAACGCGAAAGCGGACGTTTAATTTCCCGAAGGTAAAGCCGGAGGAAAGCTGGCTGCCCTGTTACGGAAAGTTGCCCAAGGTTCATTTCTTGTTTAGAGTAGGTAAATACCGTCGTTCAGCCGCACCAGTTCGTGGCCCTGAAACCGCCGGTATTGCCAAACGGTCTGTTCAAAAGTGCGGTACGGGCCAAACGACTTAGTGCGGGTATTCAACAAAACCAACCGCTGGTTGCCCATATCACTAATGAAAAGGTGTTCGCCGTAAACCACCACATCTTCGGGGTGGTCGAGTTCGGTGGGGTCCCAGTCGCCGCCCAGCGCCCACAGCAGTTGCCCGGTTGCCAAGTCGTACTGGCCCACGAAGTGAAAGCAGGGGTCGGCTGTCCAAAGGCACCCATCGGCATCCAGAGCGATGCTGTAGATGGCACAATTAACATTGACATCAGACAGAGTGCGTACCAGCGCACCTTGCCGGTCGAAAATCCGAACCACCGAACCTTGATAAAAGCACCGTACCGAACCGCCATCCAGCAGCAGCACCACTTCTTCGCCAGACTCAAAAGGCAAAATGTCAGCGCCGTACTTAGCGGCATTGAATTCCTGCTCGGTGATGGCAATGTTGTGCGTCAGGTCATTTTTGAAGTATCCATACTCCCGGCTTTTGCTTTTGCCGGGGTTGACGAGATAGTAAAACCAATCGGCCCGGCAAAATAGGTCGTAGGCTCCGGGTTCGGTGAGAAGTTTGGTCATATCGAGGCCAATGGAGATGCATTGGCCTCACAAGAACGGGGCTGCTGCACCAAATATGGGGTAATGACCGGGTGCGCAGGACAGAACTTTTACCTTTGTCTGGCACATAGCCCCACTATTGGCTGGGTAGACTTGTTACAAAAAAACTCACGGGCAGCTAGTACCGCATTTACGCAAATTATGGCCGGCCTCTATCTCCACATTCCCTTCTGCAAGCAGGCCTGCCACTACTGCGACTTTCACTTCAGCACTTCGCTGGGGCTGAAAAGCCGCTTGGTGGACGCCCTCGTGCGCGAGCTGGAGCTGCGGCGCGCCTACCTGCCCGCCGCTACCACGCTCGAAACCATTTACTTTGGCGGTGGCACCCCGTCGCTGCTCACGGCTGCCGAGCTGGGCCAGATTTTTGCCGCTATTCAGCGGCACTTCGCCATTTCGCCGCAGGCCGAAATTACCCTCGAAGCCAACCCCGACGACCTTAGCACGGCCAAACTGCACGAGCTAAAGGCCGCCGGCATCAACCGCCTCAGCATCGGCCTGCAAAGTTTCTACGAGCCGCACCTGCGCCTGATGAACCGCGCCCACACCGCCGACGAGTCGACTACGGCGGTGCGCCGCGCGCAGGATGCGGGGTTCGAGAACATTTCCATCGATTTGATTTATGGCGTGCCCGCACCGGGCCATCACATCTGGGAGGCCGATTTGGCCAATGCCTTCGCGCTGGGCGTGCCGCACGTGTCGGCCTATGCGCTCACCATCGAGCCGGGCACGGCTTTCGGCCACCGCCTCCAAAAAGGCACCTTTAAGGCCGCGCCCGATGAGTTCGTGGCCACGCAGTTCGAAATGCTGCTGGCCGCCATGCGCGCCCACGGCTACACGCAATACGAAATCAGCAACTTCTGCCAGCCCGGCCGCGAAAGCCGCCACAACGCCAATTACTGGCGCGGCGTGCCCTACTTGGGCCTCGGCCCCAGCGCCCACAGCTACGACGGCCGCAACCGCCTCTTCACCCTCGCCAACAACCCGCAGTACGTAGCGGCGGTACTGGAGCGCGGCGAGGTGCCCGTGACCATCGACCAGCTCACCGCTACCGACCGCGCCAACGAATACCTGCTCACCACCCTGCGCACCGCGCGCGGCTGCGACCTGGCCCACCTGCGCACCCACCACGGCATCGACCTGCCCGCCACCCGCGCCGCCTACCTCTCCGAGCTCCAGGCCAACGGCTGGGCCACTATCCAAAACGAAGTGCTTACCTTGACCGACGCGGGCAAGCTGCTGGCCGACCACATTACCCTGGAACTGTTCCAGACCACAGATTTAACGGATTTCAACGGATGAAACAGATTATTGTGGTTCGGCCCGATGTAGCTTGGTCCTGCTTTCTGCATATTTGTGCAGAACCACAAAAAATTCGTTTCATCCGCTGAAATCCGTTAAATCTGTGGTCAAGCTACTGAGCGAGAGTATTGCCGACGATGCCGACTTTTTCGTCGAGCAGATTCACGTGGTGGCCATTGTCTTCGATAACACCGATGACGTAACCGTGTGGGCCACCACGTTTTTTGACAACGACACGCACTTTTTCCACCTCGCGCTGCCGTTCAAATCCCTCGATACCCTGCTCGGCCTCGCCCACACCCGCGCCGAAGCCCTGCAGGAAGAAGTAGCCGATGCCCTGGCCGCCGCCGACTGGCCCGCCCTGCTCGAATTCAATTCCGACGACCGCCCGCCCGTGCCCCTGCCCAGCGTGGCCCTGAAACTTTCCGTGACCTACCCCGCCACCGAAGACGGCCAGCTGGACGAAAACGACCCCGACGACCCCCAGCCGCACAACATTTTCTACCTCGAAGGCGTGTTTGTGCGCCTCGATACCTAGCGCAATGGCCCCGCTCAGTTGGTACCTCATTCCCGGCCTGGGGGCCGATGAGCGGGTTTTCCAGTTTCTGCGGCTGCAGGGCAAGGTGCACGTTTTGCGCTGGCTGCCGCCCCACACGGCGGCCGAAACCCTGCCGCCCTACGCGGCCCGGCTAGCAGCAGCGGTGCCCGAGGAACAGGCCTGCTGGCTGGTGGGCGTATCCTTCGGCGGCGTGCTGGCGCTGGAAGTCGCTCAGCTGCGGCCTTTAGCACGAGTCGTGTTGATTTCCAGTTTCAGTGGTCCGCAAGAGCTGCCGTGGCTGGGGCGCGTGGCCCGCGCCACCGGCCTGCACCACTTGGTGCCGCCGCAGCTATTGCCGCGGCTGCCGCGCGTGGCACAATGGTTTTTTGGGGTGAAAAATGGCCGCGAATACCAGCTGCTCCGGCAGATTCTGCGCGATACCGACCCCGCTTTCACGCGGTGGGCCATCGCGCGGCTATTGCAGTGGCCCGGTCGGACTACGCCCGTCGCCCTCCGCATTCACGGCACCCACGACCGGCTGCTGCCCGCCGGAGCCGCGCCTGGCCAGCACCTGCTGCCCGGCGGCCACCTCATCATCATTAGCCGCGCCGCTGAAATCAGCCGCATGCTCAATCAGCTCGGAGCCCCGGAAACCGCGTAATAACATGACTCCCGCACTTTCGGAGATTATCGATGCGGCTTACGAGCTGTTTGCGCCCTACACGGTGGGCGCTACGCTGGATGTGTGCAAGGTCTGCTGCGTGAGCGACGCCGAGGAGCAGGAGCTGCTGCGCGCCCCGTTGCGAACCGTATCGGGAGCGGTGCTGAACGCGGGCTACTTCTACTCGGCGCGCTCTGGGTCCGAGCGCGAGCACCGGGAAATGAAGCACTTCCTGCCCCGCTGGCTGGAGCTAGTGACGCAGTTCGACTTTCCCATGCACTCCACGGAGATAACCCTAGCCCGACTGGAGCTGCACCGTGCCGCGGCGTGGCCCACCCCGGAACGAGCCCTGCTGCAAACCTTCGCGGAGGCTTTTTTCGCGCAGTGCCTCGGCCAGTACCCTTTGCCAGGCGGTACCTCGCTCACCGAAATGCTCATCATGTTTGGGCTGGGCCATTTCGACCTTAGCCCGCTGCTGGCCGCCTGGGCCGCCGCCCGCAGCCAGAGCAGCGCCCGGCACACCACCGCATTCCTGCTGCAGGAAGTGCACGTTGACCGCGCCGGGCACCATCGGCTGCAAAATGCTTTTTCCGAGCCCCACATCAACACCGCCGTGGCGGCCTGGCTAAACGAAGCGGCCGTGCCGCCGCAGCTGGCGCAGCAGTTAGCGCATCATATCCTCCATAATACCGCCCTGGACGATGCCACGCGCAGCGAGCTTAGTCTGGCTTACGAGGTGCTGCAAGTAGATTTGACCTGAGCACCTGCTCAGCCGCGCCGTCCTCACTGTTCTCATCGTAGTTCCTGCTCATGCTCCCCACCTTCCCCTTCGCCGGCCGCACTTACAATTACGACCCCGCCGCGCCCTTCGATATTTCCCTGCCCTTAGCGCCCGGCTCCGACCAGGCCAACTGCTTCTGGGCCGAACCCGTGCAGTTCGACACCATTCGGGTGGGCAGCTTTGTGGGCAGCGTGGCCCTGGGCGGCAGCACCAACTACCAGCGCATCCACCTCACGCCCCACGGCAACGGTACCCACACCGAATGCTACGGTCACATCTCGCCCGACCCGGCCATTACCCTTAACCAATGCCTGCGCCGTTTCCTGTTCGTGGCCCGGCTGGTGAGCGTGGCCCCCGCGCTTCAACCCAACGGCGACCTCGTGGTGCTGCTGGCCGGCGTGCAGGCCGCCCTCATGGCCCAGCCCGACCGCGCCCTGCCCGAAGCGTTGGTGCTGCGCACGCTGCCCAACGAGGCCACTAAGCGCCACCGCCAGTATTCCGGCACCAATCCCACCTACGTCGAGCCCGCCCTGGCCGAGTATCTGGCCGAATACAACATCCAGCACTTCCTGCTCGACCTGCCCAGCGTGGACCGCGAGGAAGATGCCGGCCAGCTGCTGGCCCACCACGCCTTCTGGCACTACCCGGCCGCGCCGCGCCGCGCCGCCACCATCACCGAGCTCATTTTCGTGCCCGATGCCGTGGAAGACGGCCTTTACCTGCTCAACCTTCAGATTACCAGCCTGGAGCTTGATGCCAGCCCCAGCAAGCCCGTGCTTTACCGCCTCAGCCCCTTATCCGCCGAGAACAACGCCGATTTGGCCCGGTAGTTCGGCCCGCTGCCCGGGGCCCACTTGCAACCGCGTCAATTTTAGCCGATATTGCTGAATCATTGTAAATCAGCCATAACCCTGATGAGCAGGAATGCTTCCCGCTGTTTTTCGCCCCGCCGGTTGGCCCGCCACGGCCTGGCGCTAGCCGGGCTAAGCACCGCTCTATTGGGTCGCCCCACAGCCGGGGCCGCGCAAGGTGCGCCCGTCGTACCAGCCCCAGCAACGCTAGCCGCGGCAGCGCCCAGCGCCACGCCAGCGCCAACGGCTGCTTCGCCCCGCTTCCTGTTCAAAGGTGGCCTGCAGCTCACGCACCTGTTCTATCTACCCGACCACCTCGGCTGGCAGCTGGTGTTTCCGCTTCGCTGGGCTTCGAGTACCGTTTGAATCCGCGCCTCAGCCTGCTGGCCCGGGCCGAAGCCGACATTGCGGCCGGCCGGGCACCACGGGGCCGGCGCGGTGGTAACTAGGCCCCGGCCGCTGGCGCGGCGCTCGGGCTTGGAGCCCGCTACTACTTCAACCAGGGCCGCCCGCGCTGCGCCGACGCGCCGGCCGAAGGCTGGGGCAACTACCTCGCCTTCGAAACCAGCACCGACCTGAGCGCGGCTGGCCGGCTACGTGGTGCTGCCCGCAGCCGTAAGCGGGGGGCAGGCAGCTTCACCCGGTTCACGCCCAGCGTGTTTGCGCTGGTGGGCACGCAGCACCGGGGCCCCGGCCACCACCTGCTCTACGACCTGAGTGCCGGCCTGGGCCTCGAAGCGCCCCCCCCTTACGCGACCAATGCCATCGTCAGCCGCCCCTGGGACATGGCCACGCAGGTAAATCTGCGGGTCTACTTCATCAACCGGAGCCACCCGACCCATCGTTAGCTTAACTCGAACGCGAAAAGGGCTACCCGTGAGGAGCAGCCCGTTTTACTTGCTAATCGACGGGCAATTAAGCCGGCATCGACACTACTTCGCGGGCGACCACCGTCACGAGCGAACGGTCTTTGCGGCCCTTGCGGAATTGCACTTCCCCGTCAACGAGGGCGAACAGCGTGTGGTCCTTGCCCATGCCGACGTTAGCGCCGGGATGGTGCTTGGTACCGCGCTGACGCACGATGATGTTGCCGGCCACCAGCGCCTGGCCGCCGAAGATTTTTACGCCGAGACGTTTCGAATGCGATTCGCGGCCGTTGTTGGACGAGCCGACACCTTTCTTGTGAGCCATATTGTTGAGCTGTTAGCTAATAGCGGTTAGCTGTTAGCGTCGGGTTAAAATAAAGGCAACTACCAGTAGAACAGAAAGCTAACAGCTAATGGCTGCCGGCTAAAAGCTCAAAAACTAGCCGATGCTGTTAATCATTACTTTGGTGAACGACTGACGGTGGCCGTTCATTTTCTGGTAGCCTTTGCGGCGCTTCTTCTTGAAAACCAGAACCTTATCGCCTTTTACGTGGGCGATGATGGTGCCGGTCACGGCGAGGCTCAGCTCGGGCGCGCCGATGGTCAGCGTGCCGTTGTCGTCGGTCAGCAGGGCGTTGCCCAGCGTTACGACATCGCCAACATTACCGGCCAGTTTGTGAGCGTAAACGAATTTGTTGGCCTCAACCTTGGTCTGCTGGCCAGCTATGTTAACAATTGCGTACATCAGCTTTCGCGGGTTTTTCTGAAATGGGAAGGCAAAAGTACGACTTC